>JAGLEK010000573.1 GCA_023145125.1 Bacteroidales bacterium
ATCTTATCAAGGATATCAGGTTTGATGCCAACCCCATTGTCCTTGATATCAATAACAACCCGGTTATTGTTATTCACGGTCGTGAGTATACTGATCTCCGCATTATCTCTTCCTTTCACCGCATCCATTGCATTCAGGATAATGTTTATCATGACCTGGTCAATAAGGTCGGGATCGGCTGTGACCATCAGGTCGTGAGGAAATACCTTATTGCTACAGCTTATGCCAAGTTCCTTCATTCTGGGTGTCAGCAATTGTTGTGAGCGTTCAAAGATCTCCGAAACCTTAAAGTACCTGAAATTTGGCTTTGGTATACGTGTCAGGTTCCGGTATACTTCAACAAAATTCAGCAGTCCCTGGCTTCTTTTCTGAATTGTATCTATGGCTCCCTGAACTCCTTCCAGGTCTTCCTTGTCAAGTGCTCTTAACAATAACTCATCTTTATCTTCATCCAGTAACATTTCCCGAACAGTAGCAGCCAGAGAGGAGATGGGTGTAATGGAATTTGAGATTTCGTGTGTAAGCACACGAATAAGTTTTTGCCATGATTCAATTTCTTTTTCATCCAGCTCGGAGCTAATATCCTGCAAGCTTACCAGGATGTAGTCCTCCCCCCGCATCCTGAACTCCGTGGCATATGCGGAAATCTGAAGAAGTTCATCCTGTACGGACAAGCGTATCAGTGTCCGCTCTCCGGCTTTAAGATTCAACAAGGTTTCAGGAAGCTCTTTCTTCACCTTCTCCAAATCTGAAATGAACCGGATATGCCTTACCTTCAGTAATCGTTTAACAGAATTGTTGAAAAGATCAACTTTACCATCCCGGCTGTATGCAATAATACCAATGTTGACATGTTGAACAACTGTCTGCAGATAGTTAAAATGCTCTTCCTTTTCCGCCCTGTATTTCTTAAATTCCTCCATGACCTCCATGAATGATCTGTTAAGGTCTTCAAAACTTTTCCCCAGTCCCTGGTCAGAAAAGGAACTTGAGAAATCGGAATATTTTATACTTTGTAGAAACTGGCTGAGCTTTCTGTTGGTACGTTCTACATAACGGATCAGAAAAATAAGCTGGATCAGGATCACCCCTGTAAGGATCACGGCAGTAACATTATACCTTGTTTTATCTAACAGATAGAACAGCAGGAAAAATGAGAGTGTCAGAAGCAGCAATCTCAAGACAACCTGTATGCGAAAACGCCTAAATACCATATTTCTCTATCCTTCTGTAAAGTGAAGCACGTGTCAGGCCAAGCTCTTTGGCTGCTTTGCTGATATTCCCCCCGTGCTTATCCACGACTTTGCGTATCAGCATTTTTTCGGTCTCCTCCAGATTCATATTGTTAGTACTAATGGTATCTGCTGAACTATCTTCAACCGGTGAAAGGAAAAAGTCAGATGGTTGAAGGATGTTCGACTCGCTCATGATCACGGCTCTTTCAACGGCATGCTGCAGCTCACGGATATTCCCGGGCCAATTATGTTTCTCAAGCCTTTTAAGTGTGGAAGCGTTGAGCCTTTTGGAAGGCATCTTGTACTTTCTGGCATAAATATCGAGGAAATGCTCAACCAGTGCAGGAATATCTTCCGGCCTCTCCCTCAGGGGGGGGACATGAATTTCAACAGTATTGATCCTGTATAAAAGGTCCTGTCTGAATTTGCTATCATTTACCATCTGGTAGAGGGGCATATTGGTTGCACACACAAGCCGGATATCAACGGAGATCTCCTTATTGGTTCCCAGCCTGACAATATTCCTGCTTTCCAATACGCTCAATAACTTTGACTGCAGAGACAAAGAAAGGTTTCCGATCTCATCCAGGAATAATGTGCCTTTGTGTGCAGCTTCAAAACGACCGGCCCGGTCTTCCTTTGCATCAGTGAAGGCACCCTTCTTAAAGCCGAATAATTCGCTTTCGAAAAGTGATTCACTGATGGCTCCCAGATCAACATTGATAAAGACATCATCATTTCTGGCAGAACCCATATGAATGGCACGGGCAATAAGTTCTTTTCCTGTTCCATTTTCACCAAGGATCAACACATTAGCGTCGGTGGCTGCAACCTTTCTGGCAGTTTCAAGAACCTTTTGCATTGCAAGGGAGTCACCAACGATTGCCCGGTGCGAACGGTTCTGGTCGGCGATCATTACCTTCTGCTTTGTGCGGAGGTTCTCCAGTTCCACTTTCGACTTCCTCAGTTGAAGTGAGGTGGTTATGGTAGCCACCAGTTTCTTGTTGTCCCAGGGTTTCAGCAGAAAATTGGTTGCACCCTCCTTGATACCCTGTACTGCCAGCTCAATATCGCCATAGCCTGTAATAAGAATTACAACAGTTGCCGGATCAATCTCAAGAATCCTGTTCAACCACATGAAGCCTTCTTTTCCACT
>JAGLEK010000574.1 GCA_023145125.1 Bacteroidales bacterium
ATGATGGCCGAGACTTCAGAACTGCAGGACAAGCTGCATGCCAACACAGAATATTTTGTAGAAAAGATGATTGCTGCAGGCTTCGACATCAAGCCTACCAAGTCAGCCATCTGCGCAGTTATGCTTTACGACGCCAAACTTTCACAGGTGATGGCATCCAAGCTGCTCGAAGAAGGCATCTACGTGATCGGCTTCTACTTCCCCGTTGTTCCGAGGGGAGAAGCCAGGATCCGCGTTCAGCTGTCGGCCGGGCACGAAAGGGAGCATCTCGACAAATGTATCACCGCCTTTACCAAGGTGGGGAAAGAGCTGGGTGTTCTTAAATAATTTTAAGGACATGCACATTCCGGTTTGGCCCGGCCCTACACAGGCTGGGCCTTTTTTATTGGACGATCCTCGATTTTCGATACTCGATATCCGACACTTGATTTTCTGTACCTTTGCAACACAAGCATCACAACCATGGATAATAAACTAACAATATACAACACCCTCAGCAAGAAGAAAGAGGCCTTTGAAGCCCTGAACCCTCCCCATGTGGGGATGTATGTTTGCGGGCCCACGGTATATGGCGACCCACACCTGGGGCATGCCCGGCCGGCCATTGCCTTCGATCTGGTGTTCCGATACCTTCAGCATCTCGATTATAAGGTGAGGTATGTACGAAACATCACTGATGTAGGCCACCTGGAAAATGATGCTGACGAAGGTGAAGATAAGATCGCCAAGAAAGCCAGGCTGGAAGAGCTGGAGCCCATGGAGGTGGTGCAATATTACACCAACTCATACCATAAAGCCATGCGGGCACTGAATGTGCTGGACCCCTCCATCGAACCCAATGCATCAGGGCATATTATGGAACAGCTGGCCATGATCCGCAAGATACTGGAAGCAGGTTATGCATATGAATCTGCAGGATCGATATATTTCGATGTAGAGAAATACAATGAGACCAACCCTTACGGCATCCTTTCCGGCAGGAAAGTGGAAGAGCTGGTCTCAACAAGCCGGGAGCTCGAAGGACAGGCGGAGAAGAAGAACAGCTTCGACTTTGCCCTGTGGAAAAAGGCTGCGCCGGAACATATTATGCGCTGGTCCTCCGAATGGAGCGACGGCTTCCCGGGATGGCATATGGAATGCTCTGCCATGGGCACCCGATACCTCGGTGAGCAATTCGACATACATGGTGGTGGTATGGACCTGCTCTTCCCCCATCATGAATCAGAGATCGCTCAAAGTGTGGCTGCCAACGGTAAGATGCCGGTTCGCTACTGGATGCACAACAATATGATCACCCTGAACGGGCAGAAGATGGGCAAATCACTTGGCAATGCGGTTTCACTGGAAGAATTCTTCACCGGCGAAAACCCCATCCTGGAACAGGCGTACAGTCCCATGACCATCCGCTTTTTCATCATGCAGGCCCATTATCGCAGCACACTCGATTTCTCCAACGAGGCCCTGCAGGCCGCCGAGAAAGGATACCGGCGCATGATGGCAGCCATGGAGGTGCTTGATAAGCTGGAAGCAAACGCAAATAATGGAGAATCTGTCGATACCGGCAAGCTGAAAGACAAGTGCTACGAGGCCATGAACGACGACTTCAACAGCCCTGTCGTCATTGCGCATTTGTTTGATGGAGTAAAAACTATCAATTCCATCAAGGACGGTAAGCTGAAGATCGATCAAGAAAACCTCCAATCCCTGAAAGAACTTTATCTCGTATTCGTAAACGACATCCTTGGCCTGAAAAACGAAGAAGAAGCGGCCGGCGACGACTCTCTCAGCGGCCAACTCATCGAAACCCTTCTTAATCTCCGCCGGGAAGCGAAGGGGAATAAAGATTTTAATACAGCCGATAAGATCAGAGATCAACTTACTGCAATAGGAGTGACTTTAAAAGATACTAAAGAAGGGACGGAATGGTCCTTGTAAGTGCCTAGTTCCTAGTGCCGAGTGGCTAGTGCCTAATTGTAGTTTAAAATGCTTAAAGTATTTATTTGTTTAATGAGTTTCTCTTCGCTGTTCTGACACTACTGATAAATATTGCCACTAATTCACCATTTTCTTTTTTCAATCTTTTAACTTCTTCCAGATCCGGATTATTTCTCAATAAACTTAGAATCTTCAATGAAATTAAGGTTTCATGAAGTTCCTTCAGGGCAATTTTCATTTTGTGGATAAAATCTTTCTTCGATTCTGCGTGAAGAGCTTCCCCATAATTCAAGGCTGGTGATATTCCAGACCTTAGAATTTGATCAGAAATAGGCTTTAACTCTTTAAATTTTTGAAGTTGATACCCAAGATTGACAATCCCTACGCCAAATGCAATAAGACGATCTTCCAAATTGGCATGTTTATGCTTCTGTTCCATACTCATTAATACCCAAAACAGGAAAATGTCACACTTTTATCAATAAAAAAATTAAAAAAATAATCACTCCAGATAGGCACTAGCCACTTGGCACTAGGCACTAGGAACTAATGAAGAATGAATTAGCTGATTCTAACCAGGAAATAGTTTTTCTT
>JAGLEK010000575.1 GCA_023145125.1 Bacteroidales bacterium
GAGATCCTTTTACGCAAGAATACTGCATGTCTGAGCCTTAGCATTGATGTCGGAGACATCAATGAATAACAACATCATATGTGACCCCTCCGGGTTCATGACCGAACCTTCATATCATATAAGGTCTGAGGCATTACATCTCTCTCACGGGTATCCACACCCGCATCTCACCCGCACCACGGTTGTTCCACAGATGATACGGTATGAGCCTGATCTCCGTTGGCATCTCCATGATGAATCCCTCTTCCGAATATGACCTCTCTGCTTTACCGGGCATGATGATGATCCGGGTACCGTTTAACAGATCGGTCTCAATGACGATCACAGGAACAGGTGTTTCGTCAAGGAAGAGGTTCAGCACCTTCCCCTCATCATTGTCGGGCCATTCGGCAGCAAAGACCAGGGGGCCACGCTGGAAGGCCACCATCCCGCTGTCTGCCTTCACCTTTTCATCAGCATATATCCTGCGAACAGGCATCGGCAGTGTCATGGTGACCTCATCACCGGGTTTCCATTTTCTGTCCAGTACGGCATAACCATCCTCTGACGGGTAAGCTGTTTTCTTCCCATTTATCATGATCTCTGTACTCACAATAAGGTTATCATCGAAGAAATACAGATCGCCATCCAAAACTGTATACTCCGTCCATCCCGGTATCCGTAGCTTCAGGGCAAAGTCTGTGCTTTTCTCCGGGTCGACTGTGATGACCACCTGTCCGTCCCAGGGATAGTCTGTTTGCTGTGCGATTCGGATTTTAGATTCCTTAAGGTCAAGTTCAGCTTCATTCGACATGTACAGGTTCACATAGATTCCGGCGTCATCATAAGCATATACGTATCCCGGCACGGAAGGGATAAAGCGGGAGATGTTGGACGGGCAGCAGGCACATCCAAACCATTCGCTTCGCGAATGGCTTCCATCCGACTCCAGCACATTGGGATAAAAGAAGTGGTCCCCGCTGAGGGAAACGCCTGAAAGCATCGCATTGTACAGGGTGCGCTCGAGCACATCATAATATTTTGCTTCTCCATGCAGGAGGAAGAGCCGCTGGTTAAAGAAGATGTTACCGATAGACGCACAGGTCTCGCAATAGGCCGTGGCATTGGGCAACTCGTATGCCCCGGCAAAGCCTTCATTGCCGCCGGAGGCACCGATACCACCTGTGAGGTACATCTTTTTCCAGGTGATATCTTCCCATATTTTTGTGATCGCATTGATATATGCTGTGTCATTCAGTATAGCAGCCACATCTGCCATTCCCGAATACATGTATGTGGCGCGCACTGCATGGCCGATAGCTTCGGTCTGATCTGTAACCGGCAGATGCGCCTGGCAATACTCAGGCCCGTCTTTTCTTGCATCCAGGAAAAATTTGGCCAGCTCCAGGTAGCGCTCCTCCCCTGTCACGCCGTATAGCTTTACCAGCCCGATCTCGATGCCCTGATGTCCGGGATAAGAAACCTTTGCATCCCAGCCAAAGTCTTCATCGATGCGGTCGGCTGCCTTGATAGCCACATCGAGCAGGTCCCGTTTGCCGGTAGCCTTATAATGTGCTGCTGCTGCTTCGAACAGGTGCCCCATATTATACAGCTCGTGGCTGTACAGGTGGGTATTTTGCCATCGCTCAGTCCCGATCCACTCGTGGCCGCTATCGCCGAGGATGGTGCGGTTGGTATACAGGTAGCCATCCTCTTCCTGTGCCAGCACAAACTTATTGATAAGGGTATCGAGGTATGCATCCAGTACCGGATCAGGGAAGGTTTGTAAAGAGTAGCTTGCACCCTCCACGATCTTGAAAACGTCGGAGTCGTCGAAAGGGTATTTTGTGCAGAATGT
>JAGLEK010000576.1 GCA_023145125.1 Bacteroidales bacterium
ACAGGATGTTCTGCCAGCAGCGGTGCAAATGATGGAGGTCCTTCTGTCGCTACCGCTCCATCAGGATGACCGATGCAAGTAAATGACGGATCCTGTTTTGCCGGCAAAGTATTTCGCCCTTGCGGAGCAGAAATCAAATTCTGCAAACTAAGTTATAATCGATTTTTGACGTTTATCATAAAGCTTAGCAGATAAAAGACGGTCATCCCGAGAAGCGAAGCGACGAGGGACCCCCTGGCTTCTTGCTACGAGCCGGCAAATAGCGTTGTCAGCTTTGTGCATGGAGCCGGCAGAATGATTTACCAGCATTTATGCAATCAGCTTACATGAAATACTAACAAATGTCGCTGCCAGCGGATGGGGGTCCTTCACCCGCTTCGCTTCGCTCCGTGGCTCTCCTGCCTACGCTGACCGCGTGTCGCCAAAGCTTTAGCGGTGGCGCAAGCTACGGCAGGCAAAGCAGGATGACAAATTGTGTTTATTGGCGGTTATATGTAGTTTTTTTAAATATTAACTCGTATCTTTGAAAGACGAATAATAACCTAAACGATATAAAATAGAAAGAACAAAGGAACATGGAATATAAATTCACCATATAATTATTAAAACCTTGTTCTATGAAAACAAAAATTTTTCTTTCAGTTCTGGCACTTGGACTTATGTTTAGTGCCTTTGGTCAAAAGCCAGTCATGGAATTGACTTTCACTGCTATTGACAGCATAGCTTACGTGCAACTCGATAGCATCAAAGTAATGAACAGAACACAGGGAGGTGATACGACGCTGTATTGGCCCGATACAGTACTTGTTTTGGATTATCAGGTGGGAATACCCGATCATAACAACGAGGACGGGAACTTCCAGGTGTTCCAGAACTTCCCCAATCCAGTGACAGATCAAACTACCATATCTTTGTTCATCCCTGAAAAGGACGAAGTGGGTATTATTATTACTGATCTGATAGGCCGGGTAATCATTAAATCTGACAGGTTGCTGGATAAAGGAACCCATTTCTTCCGGTTTACCCCAGGTGAAGGAAACCTTTATTTCTTCACCGCTCAATGGAGATGTAACAGCAGCAGTATTAAGATCCTTCAGACTGCTTCTAATTCCTACGGTAAGAGTTCACTCGAATACAAGGGCAGTGAGGCTTCATCTCCACAGCTAAAGGCAACAGCGGATATTCAGAATTTCCTTTTCAACTTAGGCGATGAATTGCTATACATTGGTTACGCAAACGGTCTTCAATCAGGTATGCTGAATGCTCCTGAAGCCAGTGAAACTTACACATTTCAGTTCGCCACCAACATCCCCTGCCCCGGAACACCCACAGTGGAGTATGAAGGACAGGTTTACAATACCATTCAGATTTTCAGCCAGTGCTGGCTGAAGGAGAA
>JAGLEK010000577.1 GCA_023145125.1 Bacteroidales bacterium
CCCGGGCTGATGTTCCCACAGGTATCGAAAGCTGCCAGGGCATAGGAGCGGTTTTCTGAGCAGGGATCAAAAGACAGGTCGGCATAAGAGGTATTGCCTGCACCATATAATTTATCCAGTGTATCGTTGATATCATCCTTAACGTGATATATCACATAACCGCCGGCATCACCGGCAGGGCTTATGCCCCATCCGAGAATTACCTCCCCGGTAAAAGGGTTGATGCTCACCGAATCCAGCGTGGGCATGGGCGGTGGTGTGATATCTTCAAAAAGCATGGATGAAGAATTTGATCTAGAAGTACAGCCATAATCATGATCTATTTCAATCTGGAAAGTTAGTGTATCCCGACATACACTGACAGGCATCTCATAATGATTATTCATTGTTGAATCAACAAGGCTAAAGTTTGGATCAGCAGTGTTATGCATCATGATCCTATAATAGGCACTTGAAAAGGGCAGGAGCGGCATATGAACCTCATTCCAATCGAGAGCAGATATGATGGGTTCCCCAGTAATCTGTGCCACTGTGAGGTGGATTGAGCTCAGTGTATCTGATATAAAGGGTGGCAGAGGGTTCTCTTGTTCTGTAATTATAAAATACTGTAGAGACTGCTGGTTGGCTGCTGTAATATTATGCACGTATTGCCTGGTGTTGTAATCTGTGATGGTTTCTGCCAAAAAAAAATTCCCTGGCGGAATACTGTAATAAATACGATACTCCACAAAATAGGGTTCACCACCTGGAGCAGTCCAATTAAGCATGACCTCACCCCCATCCATCACCTCCAGGCAATGCAAATAATGCACCGCCTGGCCCCGGGCCATAAAAGCGGACATTATAAATATTGATAAGAAGAGTAGGATCTTTTGCATTACCTTTTTAACGTTTGATGCAAAGTTAAAGTATTTATTGGGTGCAAGGGGCAGGGGACGAGGGACGAGGGGAGCTTTCACCATTGAATTAAAGCTTACCGCGAAGCGGTTCCTCACCTGTAGCCTGAAAACAATATAAAAAACCCCTAGCGCGTAGCGGTTGTTCAAAAAACCATTAATTTTGCCATTCCTTTTAAAATCAATATTATCAGTTAACAAAAATATCCAACAATGGAACGAGACAAGGCAGTATTTGACATTATCAAGAAAGAACAAGACAGGCAGCGCTTCGGCATCGAGTTGATCGCATCAGAAAACTTTGTAAGCGACCAGGTCCTGGAAGCTTTGGGTTCCTGCATGACCAACAAGTATGCTGAAGGTTATCCCGGAAAAAGATATTACGGCGGATGTCAGTTCGTAGATGAAACTGAGCAGCTCGCCATCGACAGGGCCAAAGAGCTTTACGGCGCTGAATATGCCAATGTACAGCCGCACTCCGGCGCACAGGCAAACATGGCCGTCTTCCTGGCTTGCCTGAAACCGGGTGACACCTTTCTTGGCCTCGACCTTTCACATGGCGGACACCTCTCACACGGCTCTGCAGTGAACAGCTCAGGGATCCTTTACAATCCTGTTGCTTATGGTGTCGACGAAGATACCGGCACCGTCAACTACGACAAGATGGAAGAGATCGCCTTAAAAGAGAAGCCAAAACTCATCCTTGCAGGGGCTTCAGCCTACTCACGCGACTGGGATTTTGAGCGTATGCGCGACATTGCCGACCAGGT
>JAGLEK010000578.1 GCA_023145125.1 Bacteroidales bacterium
GGTTTGAAGGTAAAAGGGCCACAGGAACCCATGCCTCTTCGATCGTACGGAGTGTTGTTTGCTTCCTCTTCTGTCCACCACCTCCCATTCTGGTTATATCCATCGTTGGGCAGAACACATTCTGTTCCCCAGTTGTAAGGATCAGTATCCCCGGGCCACATGTACCGGCAGTAAGGACCTACAGCACCATTATAGTAGCCCCCGTTCCCTCCGAAGCTTACCGCGGAATCGTTCTTCCACAGCCCTTTCATAAATTTATAATACTGCTCATGAATGGATGGATCACCTTGAGAACCTGCACCACCATTGAAATAGGTGAATCGGGTGAGGCCGTATCGTTCATCATCTACGATACCATTTCCAAAGTTCAGTCCTATCAGGCTGTGATCACAACTGCCTGATGGGTTGTCGTCCAGGTCCGGATCCATGAATGGCCCGGCAAGGATAGTGTGTGATTGTGCAGGCGGGTATTCACCGTAAGAGCCAGGTGTTGGAAAGTTTATGAATCCATCAAATTCATCATTGTACGAATAAAAAGAATTTCCCATAACATGGCTTCCAACGAGGTCGTCCCAGGCCCAGCCAAGGTCGAAATCCGTGAAAAAGCCGAAATAAGTATCATAATATGTGTTAGCAGACCTGTTGATCAGATCATAATGTATAAATATGGTATTATCCAGGATTGAATCATCCGGGGCATCGTAAGCATAGGCCATCCCATGGATCTCAACCAGCATAGGGGCTCCCTGGGACTCTCCATGATACTTATCATCATTGGTTATGAAATACAGGCACTGCTCTCCCCTTATCAATGGGTAGTCGCCGGAATAAGGATCATAAATGCCGTCCCCATCCTGGTCGAAGTATGGAGCCAGTTGTTCAGACATACCATTACCTTCTCCATTTCCGGGCCATGTTGCTATGGGTTCTATGGGTTCGTAACCTTCCTTCCACCAATTATTGATATGGTGCGTGACCTTCCATCGGTCAAGTTTCCATATCCTGTTCCATTTCTTGAAGAAAATAGAGTCATAGTCACCTGAAAATACCGGGCCGGGTTGGATATCAATGCCTACTTGGCGGTAGCGCTCTGCGGCCACATGCAAGTAGCCCGTGTCATCAATTCCACCTATCCACAAGGTATTGCTGAATATGGTATGCTTACCACTTCCTTTCGGGGCTTCAAAATGAGGACTACGTTCGTATATTCCTTCATTAAGTATTTCATCGATGCGTGAGAACTGGTACCCACTGGCATTGAAGCCTGCATTTATATTGTTGATATCCAGAGAATCGTAGGCATGATTATTAATTATATCGATGTATATATTGCCGAAGGCCATAAAGATCGGAGATTGGGTAGTCCTTAACAGTTGGTAACGTATGGTGTCACGGCCGGCACAGCGCGGAAATGGATAATAAGAAATAGTACTGTCGGATAACACTTTGGTTTTGCCCATATCAACGCCCATCAGATGTATAAAATTGATTTCCATGCTATCAGGGATATAGTCATTGCTGCGAAAGTCAATTATCAATTCAATACCACCTGTTGTAAGCCCGGAATCAGGGAATGTCCTGGGGTAAACCGGGTTCCATTCAACATCATAAATGATAGGGATCCATTCAGAATAGTA
>JAGLEK010000579.1 GCA_023145125.1 Bacteroidales bacterium
GCGAAGGCTTTTTGTGATCGCGGCGGGAGTCGAACCCACAACCGGCAGCTTAGAAGGCTGCTGCTCTATCCAATTGAGCTACGCGACCTTTTGAGCGTGCAAAATTACGAATATTAATGTAATATATGCAAGTAATTGCGCAAATATGAATGCTATGTACGGCAAGTGCAAAATGTCATATATTTGCTTTGTACTCACGAATTGAGAGTACGTAAAACAATAATTACTGTTACATGATCCTGCAGTTTCTGGGAAACGGTATTGTAAATGGAAGCCTGATCGCACTCACAGCGCTGGGCTTTTCACTGGTATATAATACTACCCGTATTTTCCATATTGCCTACGCAGGGATCTATGTCTGGGCAGGATACATACTCTATGTCTTCATGGAATACCTGCACTGGCCGCTTATCGCATCCTTCCTCATGGCCATAGTGGCCGCTGCAGTACTCAGTGTTTCCTGCGAAGCCTTTCTCTATGCCCCATTAATGAAAAGAGGCAGGTCGCATAATTCAATTATGATCAGCTCTGTGGGTATGCTTATTCTTTTGGTCAGCCTGTCAGAGCTCTTCTTCGGGAATGTTGCAAGATACCCTGATCTCAAGCTTTCAGGCACTATGCTGGAATATGGGTTTTTCCTTTCAGGATACAGGCTCCTGAGCCTGTTGGTCTGCCTGATGCTGATGGGATCGTTTTTCCTGTATCTGAAGTATTCGGTCATGGGGATCAGGATCAGGGCATTGCGCGACAATGAGACCCTTAGCCGTATTCTTGGGGTGAGGACAAAGAAGCTTAAAATGTTTCTTTTCCTTTTGTCGGGAGTTTTTGTTGCCACGGCAGCCGGCCTGAGCGGGCTGGATGTTGGAATCAATCCCCATCTTGGGATCCCGATATTCATAAACGCCTTCGTGGCACTGGTGATAGGAGGGATCGGCCGCTTCGACGGGCCAGTGATCGGTGGCATATTGCTGGGTGTATTGCAGGCAATGACGGAGTACTTTTTTGACAGCCGCTGGGTGATGATGGTAACTTTTATCATGCTGCTCCTTTTCCTGTTAATCCGGCCACAGGGAATTATCCCTGAAAAATCGAGGGCTTTCTGACAATGGGATACCTGAGCCACATAATCATA
>JAGLEK010000058.1 GCA_023145125.1 Bacteroidales bacterium
AATGTTTTCTTACGGGGTCTTGCTGGCAAAAGTAGCCATGAACTGCTCCCAGGTCTTGGATTCATATGCCGATTCTCCGAAATAAGTCAGCACCTGTTCCATTTCCGGGGATTTCCTGTATCCGGTCACTACGGTGAGCCATTCAGTCTTGGCATTGAGAAAAACATAAGAAGGGTATGACATTTTCCCCTTGAGCAGGGCCTGTGCCATCTGGTGTGACGAACGGCGTCCATCAGGATTTGGGTTTACAAACGCACTGCCCTGAAAAAAGATAGTGTCTTTTTGCTCAGCGTCGAGTTTGACTGCATAAAAGTACTCGTTCATCAGATTTACGATAGCGGGATCGACAAAGGTGGAAGCATCCATCTTCTTGCACCAGCCACACCAATCGGTATAAACATCAACAAAAATATGTTTTGGTTCTTCTTCTGCCAGTGCAACAGCCTCTTCGAAGCTTATCCACCTGATCTTTTCCTGGGCAATGGAGGGAAAAGAGAGAATAAGCATAAATATGATTAATGTGCCCTGAAGGATTCTTATTTGAAATGCTTTCTGAGTATTCATTGTGTTTTCTGAGATTATATTATAAGATGGTTATGCCTTTACTATTAACATTAGACGCAGAATATTGTTTTCCTTACAGATCAATATTTTGCATCCCTGTCAATTTCACGCTGGATGTCTTTTTTCTTTAGCGTATCTCTTTTATCGTAAAAATGCTTACCCCTGGCAAGGGCTATCTCCAGCTTTGCAAGCCCTCTGTCGTTAATGAATAACAGGGTAGGGACAATGGTAAAACCTTTTTCCGTTGTCTTGTGCTCAAGCTTTTTTAATTCCCTTTTGGTGAGCAGCAGCTTACGGTCGCGTTTGGGCTCATGGTTATCATGCGTGCCCATGACATATTCGGCAATGTGCATTCCTTTTACAAAAAGTTCGCCTTCGACAAACTGGCAATATGCGTCTGCCAGGCTTACTTTTCCCTCGCGTATGGATTTGATCTCCGTCCCGCAAAGCTGCATGCCTGCCACCACCTTCTCAATGAGAAAATATTCGAAGCTGATGCGTCTGTTTCTTATTTTTATCTTGTTTGCCATTGTCAATCGGCTGCAAAGATAGGGAATTTGCCCCGGGCTTAAGCCCGGGGCAAATTAGAATTTCAAACCTACCCCAATAAAATAATTGATCGGTGCCTGCGGAAAGTACCCATCCATAACCCCTTCCTGCCCTTCATAGATGTAGCGGTAAACCCAGGCGTTGGACTCATATTCCACGCTGAAGATGTTATTAAGCTGGAAGTGGAGGTTGATCTCCTTAATGAGATTGGTCCGTATGGTATACATCAGGCGGATATCATTCAGGAAATAGGGGTTGAGTTTTCTGTCCTCGCCGGAGGTGTTGTCGATATATTGCTTTCCTACATAATTCGAAACCAGGGATATATGCAGATCATCGATTGCTTCGTAATCAAGGAGGCTGCCTGCTGTGATGTTGGGGGAGAAGGAGATGTCAGTCTCACCGAGGTATTCTTCATACTGATAGGGTTCATTATCGGGATCATCCCAATAATTCCAATTATCGACATAGGCTGTAAAGTCCTTGATCTTGTTCGTGCTAAAGCTGGCATTCAGATCCCACTTCAAGCGTTTCAGTATACGGAACCCCGCCTGAAGCTCGACGCCGGTACGGTACGATTCCTTTACGTTGGTCATAATAGGAGCCCCCACATTGTTGATCTTTCCTGTCAGAACCAGCTGGTTATTATAGTCCATGTAAAAGATGTTACCTGAGAATGCAATTTTTTTGGAAGTGTATTTATACCCCAGTTCATAATCGTAAAGGGTTTCGAAGGTAGGTTCTTCCCCCGGTGAAGCATCCCTGTAAACACTGCGGTTTGGTTCCCTGTTGGCAATACCGAAGGAGAAGAAGGCACGGTGCTTGTCATTAATGTCATATAATAGCCCGAATTTAGGATTGAAGAAATTAAAATCATGCTCCTGGCTTATATCCCTGAGGTCGTCATGGATACCGTCCATCTTGTAGTTGATGACCCTGTATTGCAGGTCACCGTATACATTGAGTTTTGTCAATAGCTGATAGTTTGCTTTGGCATAGAAGTTCAGGTCAGTCTTCAGCCCGTTGTTCCTGTACCATTCATGGTCTTTATCCATGTTAATGGCATATTCTGCCCAGATGATCTTTCCATAATGATCACCGTTATATTGGTTCCATCCGCCACCTAAAACAAGATCAAGCTTATCCTTTTTGTAGTTAACCGACCAGGTAAGTCCGTAATAATGGTTGTCGAGCCATTTTTGTTGCACAAGATCTGAGTTGCTGATTGTATCCCCGCCAATAATAATATCGGGCAAACCATAGGAAGAAAAGCTGCGGTCTTCCTTATATTGTTCGTAATAACCTCTGCCGCGTACATAGAAGAGTGCTGCGTTTACTTTCCAGAATTGACTGATCTCCCTTGCATAAAAGAACTGGTAATGGTCCTGTTGATAGTTGTCAGTTTCGTTTTCGTAAGTATATGGATTGTAGGTTCTGTTCGTTCGGAGCGAATCTTTTGGAACACCTGCCCACGCCTGGTATGTTTTTTCCTTGCCGGAAAAGATGTTTAGGCGGTAAATGCTCTTCTCACCGTGGTATGCACCGCTCAGATTGAATGACTTCAGGTTGGAGGTCGCCCGGTCGATGTAGCCATCGGAGGAGATCAGGGAAGCACGTCCGTCAACAGACCACCTTCCTTTAATAAGTCCGGTTCCGAACCTTAAAGTATTCTTAAAGGTTTTGTATGAGCCAAAAGAGCTGTTGATCTCAGCATAAGGGTCGGCATTATATTGTTTTGTCTGGATATTGATGCTCGCACCGAAAGCTGCCGCCCCATTGGTCGATGTGCCAACGCCCCGTTGTATCTGCAAATTATCTATCGATGATGCCAGGTCAGGCATGTTCACCCACCAGACGCCGTGGCTTTCAGGGTCATTCAGCGGGATGCCGTTCAGGGTGATGTTGATACCAGACATATCGGTTCCACGTATGCGGATAGATGTGTATCCGACTCCATTTCCTGCATCTGAGGATATTACGGTGGAGGGGGAGAGGGCCATGATATAGGGGAGATCCTGACCCATATTTTCGGATGAAATCTCTTTTTTGCTGATATTGCTGAATGATGGCGGTTCCTGCTCAAAGGTCCGTATCCCACGGATGACAACCTCGTCCTGCATGATGGTAGTTGCAGAAAGTAAGAAATCCATTTTCAGGTCCTCTTTTATGCTGACCTCTTTCTCAATGGTCTCAAAGCCAATGTAAGAAACCTTTAGTTTGTATGTCCCTTCTTTCAGATCATTGAAGTGGTATTGACCGTCCGGGCCGCTTATGGCAGTCAGGTAGGTATTTTCCAGCACGATATGTGCTCCCGACAGGCTTTCACCCGTAATTTTGTCAATGACAGTCCCGTATAGGGATTGCTGCGCGTTCAGGCCCTGTTGCAGAATAGCTGCAAGCATGAGCATTAGAAATATGCCTTTTTTCATTTGCTGTTCAATTTCCCTTCGCCGGCACTACCCGGATCAGGTGCAATGGGTATGATCTCAGCCCGTAATATTGGGGCACCCCCATTGGAGTCAGATGCAAAGTTACGAAACTTCTACTATCTTCTATCTCCTTCTACATTATACTTCTGCAATCTGCAACCTGCAATCTACATCAAGACCTTCTTTTATACATCTTCATTTTAAGTACTTGAAGTACTTGGAGTACTTGGAGTACTTGGAGTTAGTGATGCTTTACTTTCTTAAATCCGGTAAAGCAGCTTTAAAATTCCTCGTAATCACGTGCCTGGCCAGATCGAAGGTTTTCACAGGGCTTTTGTCAATGATGCCGGAATCGGAGGTTGCAATGAATCCTTCGTCAGCATGTTTTAACATGAAGTCCGGAGAATTAGCTGTTTGTGCATGCCC
>JAGLEK010000580.1 GCA_023145125.1 Bacteroidales bacterium
CCAACGAAAATATTTGATCCCAGTAATATTGAGAAGCTATCGCTCATATCGTAGGTAACTTTAGGCCTTATCAAAGCATCGCCATAATTAAGCCCGACATATGAAAACAGTTCGAGGTGCAAAGTTTCCCGCATTGCATCGTAACGGGCAAGGAAGGTCATGGTGTTGCCAAATTCTTCTTCATCAATAAAATTGTTATAACCCATAATATACTTCTGAATAAACTGGGCACTCAATTTAAGGTTGCCTATGCCATAATCAAGTCCGACAACGTAGTGTAAATAATCTTTCTTTATGAGAGCCCCGTCTGCTGTGGGGTCGGCAGTCTGGAAGTATTTACCGTTGTAATATGCGGCCTCACCACGAAGAACAAAACCCTTAATGTCGGTAGTAAATGAACCGCCGGCAACTGTAAGGCGGTGATGTTCAGGAGTTATCAGCAATCCGGTGAGCACAGGCATATTGGTTGCTGTATCAATGTCAAATTGTTTTTCAATATACATGCTTGGTGTGGCATCCCAGGTATAGGCACCCATCAAATCGAAGTCGATGGCAGAGGAGGATAATGAATACTTCAAATATACCTCGCTGTTTTCCAGGCTGGGGTTTATCTTTTCCTTCGAATAATCGTAGGTTGGGGGAGCCGGAAACTCAGGAGGCTTATACCAGATGGAGCCAGGACCTGGAAACTCATTGCCGGCATAGATCGGCTTCCATATGGCTTCGATGGTGCTGTTCCCAAAATAATAATCAATTTTAGCGGCATAAACGCCTATTCTGATCTCATCGAAATCAGGCAGCAGGAACTCATTAAGATTGAGCGGTGAAACAATATCGGTGATAAAAACCCCATCGGCTTTACCCCAAACAATTTGCTGCTTTCCTATACGGATGTCAACATTGTCAAAATACAGATCGAGATAAATTTCCCGCATTTGAAAATCAAGGCTGTCAATACCATAAAGATAAAGCATGGGGTTGGCTTTAAAAGCCACCCGGTCGCCCATCATGTCAAAATTTACATTCAGTGTATTTTGCAGCATATTAAAATCGCCATTATTATACTGAATCCCTGTATAATTTCTTACAAAACCGTTTATATCAACGTTTTGAGCCATTGATAATTGACTCGCCATTAAAAGCAGAATCAGTATTAGTCCTTTTGTTTTCATATTCATGTCTCCATAAAAGCCAAAATTGTTAATTGTATCTGTCTTGTCCTGAAATAGTTCTACAGCTTATAATTATTTTTTATACTGCTCGTTGTTCCATTGTTCTTTTACCCACCCCCTGTCCCCCTCCCTGCGAGCAAGGAGGGGAGACGAAGTTTGAAGTATTATCTGTAATTTGTTCCTTGTTCTAATTTCTAATTTCGGATATCGAATATCGCATATCGAAACTCCCTACATCCCTCTCATCATCATTCTTTCAGAAAATTTTGAATCAGAAATCCCTGTGTTGATTTCAACATTATCAAGTATCATGGTAGTACGGTGGTTCTTTTGTACATTTTCCATTTCGGAACTTGTGATCACCAAAAAGCCTGA
>JAGLEK010000581.1 GCA_023145125.1 Bacteroidales bacterium
GATATTCGATATTTGATATTTGATATTCGATATTCATTTTACTGCGATACACGATATTTCAACATCTACATTCATAGGAAGCTCTTTTGCGGCTATGGCCTCGCGGGCAGGCGGGTTGATCTCAAAATATGTTCCGTAAACTTCATTCACTTCTTTATAAATGGCCATATCCGACATGAAGATCGAGCATTTGACCACGTGGCTGAAGTCCATGTTCTCTTCGTTCAGGATGGCGCGTATGTTCTCCATCACCCTGCTGGTCTGTTCGGCTGCACCGCCTTCGACCAGCTTTCCTGTATATGGATCGATGGCGATCTGCCCGGAAACATAAAGCGTATCTCCGGTCAGGATGGCCTGGCTATAAGGAGCTATGGGTTTAGGAGCATCGGAAATATTGACTACTTTCTTCATGGTAAAAACTTAGTTATAATGGGAATGAAGCAAATTTACGTTTTTTTATTACATTTATCCTTCAAACCAAAATCAAGAAATCATGACTTTAATACTAAACCGAAATGAAGTAGAAGCGGTCCTGAACATGAAGGACTGCATTGCCACGGTGGAGGCCGCCTTTGCCGAACTGGCCAATGGCACTGCCGATATGCCAATGCGATCGAACATCAAGCCACCGGGAGGCCTTTCCCTGTACATGCCTGCCTATCTCAAGGAGATGAAAGCCCTTGCCTGTAAGGTGGTTACTGTCTATAAAGACAATCCCGTTAGTCATGATCTCCCGACCACCATAGGAAAAGTTTTGCTTCAGGATCCCGCTACCGGCGATGTGACCTGCATCATGGATGGGGGATTTCTTACCGCCGTACGTACCGGGGCTGCCAGCGGGGTGGCCACCAAATACCTTGCCCGTGATGAAAAGGGCATGACCGCCGGGATCTTCGGAACCGGTGTACAGGCACAGATGCAGCTGTTGGCTGTTTGTGAGGTGCGAGACATCAGCAAGGCCTGGGCTTACGACATCAATAAAGAAGCGGCAGACAAGTTTGCCGTCCTGATGAAAGACAAGCTGGGAATTGAGATCGTGGTGGCTGAGAACCCGGAGGAACTGCTGCAGGCAGATATCATCTGTGCAGCGACCTCATCGCCTACACCAATATTCGATGGATCCAAAGTGAAGGCCGGTACGCATATAAACGGGATCGGATCACACACGCCCAATGCCCGGGAACTGGATACAGAGATCATTAAACGGTCGAAGTTCATTGGTGATTCGCGGGAAGCCTGTTTCAACGAGGCCGGCGACATCATCATCCCATTGAATGCAGGGGAGATCCATGAAACACATTTCTATGCAGAGCTTGGCGACGTGGTTACAGCAAGGAAAGACGGGCGCATAAATGATGATGAGATCACCATCTTCAAATCCAATGGCCTGGCAGTGCAGGATGCTGCTACAGCGAAGCTGGTTTATGATAAGGCGAGGGAGCAAGGGATTGGTACGGAGATAACAATATAGTTGAACTAGTTGAATTGGTTGAATTGGTTGAAGGAGAAGGTGATTGAGATAGATGATAGAAGAAGTTCACTTAACACTAACTCAACACTCGGCACTCGGCACTCGGCACTTTTTTAATAGTCTCTGAAGTCTTTTTTACGCTGCAGCTTCAGGTCCTGAAGCATATTGGCCTTGACGTTGAGGGCGAAATTCCACGATTGGCGTCCGCCGATAGGGATCCAGTTAAAGCGCATTTCGAAGCAATGCAGGTCGCGATAGATATTGATAGAGGTATAGGAAAGATCAGCAGCCTCAAAATCCCAGCCGGTGCGAAAGCCGATCTTCCACTTGGGAGTGATGTTGAAATCCCCGCTCAAACCCAGTGTCTGGACAAGGTTCTCCTGCCTTTCCTTGTTTACCTGGTTGGTGTATTTCAGGGTGGTGCTATAACGCAGGTTATAGGTTAAGTTCAGCCTCCACTTGATATCCCAGTCGATATAGTCGTCGTAATTATTGTAGATACTTTCCAGTTCATCCGATAGCTCGAGGTCTTCTGCCGTTTCCTTCAATTCTTCTTTTCTGGCCTCTAATTCTCCTCCTTTTTTCTTGAACATATCTGGGCTCAACTGCAGGTTGGCACTGAAATTCCAGTCGGTTTGATCGAGCCGTAGCAGCCTCCTGTTTACATTCCACTCGAACTGATCCAGGTTATGCGTTCCTGTCGAATCGAGAATATAGGGGTCCCAGCTGCTGGAGTACCGGATGTCGAAACCTTTAAATAGTGTAGTCCTTCCACTAAGCTTAAGCTTCGACCAGTTCAGGGAATCTTTGGCTACGTCGTATGATGTTGAAATGGTAAAATTATCAATAAGCTTGATCTTTTTTGTACCGGTAACAGTGTCTTTTCTCGACCGCACTTTCATCTCCAGGTTATTGCTCAGCGAAAAGTTCACTCTCCCCGACTTATCCCTGGGTGGTGAGCCATAAACACTTCCCTCAAAAATTGAATATTCGACGTCCTCTTCCAAGTTTGGGTCATAATAGGATTTATAATAGCCCCAATAGGGGTCTCCCCAATCAGGCGTGAAGGTAAAAGAAACCTTGGGGGTGATCACGTGCCTGATCGCCTGCACAGGAAATCTTTTTCCAAACTGATACATGCCATACAATTTGGTTGTGATGGAGGAGGAGAAGCTTGCATCAAAAGCATTTCTGAAACCGCTGATAGTATCCTCACGCACATAGCCTGGGATGGTATCATTACCACTGAACACGGTGTCCACCCAATTTTTTTCAATGGTCTTGAAGTACATCCTGTCATTCATATTGATGGAATTGGTCCATGTAAAATGCTTCAACAATTTTACAGAACTGCTGATGGGGATGCTGTGCTTGATGCCATTCTGAACCTGATCCACTGTCTCTGACTGGAACAACAGAGAATCTGCAATCGTAACCGTATTCTTCATATTTGCAGTATAGTTCACGCTGATATCTTCCCACCATTTCATGCGCCCTGACCGGTTTTGCTTTCGAAAAGGATACATTCTGTTTACGTTGAATGACACCTCAGGCAGTGTAATGGTCATGAGCTTGGTTTTTGTATTCTGGCTGTGATTCGCGTTCAGGGTAAGGAAATATTTGCCCGAAAAACTGGTCTGGTACGCTACACTCGACTGAAAAGTGTTCGAGAGATAATCCTGTGCTGTGGTCGGGTTATAGTAATTAGATTTACGGCTACGGATATTCACATTGGCAGTAAAGGTGCTGTTTGGCCTTGCCTTTTTGTCTTGTTGATGTTTCCACCTGATCTGGTAATCCCTGTCGCGGCGGTAATCTGACTGTCCTTCCTCGCCAACGATATTTATCGCATAGAGAAATTCAAAGGCACCGCTGTATTTATAACGTTTTTTATACCTTGTTGACGGCTTGACGGCCCAGCTTCCCCCGGTATAAATATCACCTACAACCTTTAAGTCTACATAATCATTGATCGCCCAGTAATAACCACCGCCCTCAAAATAAAATCCTCTTTCGGTTGATTCCCCCCATGTGGGGAGAATAATTCCGGAACTTTGTCCCTGGCGGATAGGAAAGAACCCAAAAGGCAGGAACAAGGGTGTGGGGACATCTTCAACAACCAGGTAAGCAGGGCCTGTAACAATCCTTTTACCGGGGATCACTTTTGATTTGAAATAGCGGAACTCAAAATCCCTGTTTTCACAGCTCGGACAGGTTGAGTATGAGCCACCCTTGATATTGGCTTCATTATTAGGCATCTTCTTTATCACATCCCCGCGAATGGTCCCTTCGCCATCCTGCGTCGTCACGTTCCGGATCAGGGCTTTTTTGCTTTCGTAATTATATCGCATGGTTTGCGAACGAAATTCAGACTCACCCTGCACAAATATTGGCTGCCCACGTTCCATTCCTGTTGAATCCGGTATTCCGGATGCAAAGATTTCCGTTTTGTTGAAATCCATCTCTACATAATTGGCCTTCAGGTTAATATCATCATAATCAATGGTAGCTTCATTATACATGAACACTTTATGGTTCTTCATATCAAAGTGAAGGGAGTCGATAGATTCAAAATCCACTCGGTACTGAAGGGCATTGGGGGATATGGCCGGTGCCAGATCTTCCTTGTAGCCAGACAGGCTGTCGATAATAATTAAACTGTCCTGACCCCTTAATGTATCGGGCAGAATAAGATTTTGTTCACCGTCAAGGCTGTCATTTGCATGCAAGGGATCTTCCTGTTGTGCTGTTGTTATACTGGCACACAGTAATGAGCCCATGGTCAGTAGGCAATATAACGGCCGGTACACTGTTAATAAATTGGTGAACAAATCTTGTTTGTTGACGATGAATTAAGTACTATTTTTGTATTTACAGCAATGTCAGTTTTTTTTCAAGACCACCAGCCAATTGCCGGGTTTCTTGTGTAAAACTAACTAATTTATCTCATAGGTGAAACGTATCGCATTAATTTTTGGTATAATCTGCATTGCCCTGTTTTCGCCCCTTGAAGGCCTGTCGCAGCAAAAGGTCCGAAAGGTGGTGATCGATGCGGGGCATGGAGGGAAAGACCCCGGGGCAGTGGGTAAATATTCGAAAGAAAAGGATATAGCTCTTGCCATTGCATTAAAAACCGGCGAATACATTGAGAAAAACCTGCCTGATGTAGAGGTTATCTATACCCGTAAAACCGATGTATTTATTGAGTTGCACAAACGGGCCCAGATCGCCAATGACGGAGAAGCCGACCTCTTCATTTCCATCCACTGCAATGCCAATAATTCTTCAAAGCCCTACGGCACTGAAACTTATGTTATGGGCTTGCACAAGAGCCAGGCCAATCTTGAAGTTGCCAAACTGGAAAATGCTGCCATTCTCAAGGAAGAAGATTATTCCGATATGTATGATGGCTTTGACCCCAACAGGGATGAAGACTATATCACGCTCACACTCTTTCAAAATGCCTACCTGGAGAGCAGCCTGGTACTGGCATCAAAGGTGCAGGACCAGTTCAGGGAAAGGGCAAAGCTGAAAGACCGTGGCGTGTGGCAGGCAGGTTTCTGGGTGCTGTATAAGACAGCTATGCCCGGCATCCTGGTGGAAACAGGCTTTTTGTCAAACGCCAATGATGAAAAATACCTGCGCACAGATGCAGGACAAACCTATATTGCATCTGCCATTTACAGAGCCTTCAAAGAATACAAAATGTTGGTTGAAGACCCTGACAACCATGCAAAAATAGCCTCAGGTAAACATAATGAGGTGGATGATATCCGCTTCAGGGTTCAGTTTGCCTCCACATCCAGGGAAAAATCAGCTGATAAGTTCAAGGATGTGAAAGATGTCAAGGTATACAAGCACAATGGGCTTTATAAATATACTTCGGGGGATTTTCTCTCCTTCAGCGAGGCTATCAAGCTTCAAAACCAGGTACGGGTGCAAAAAAAATACCGCGATGCCTTCATTGTTGCTTTCAAAAACGGCGAGCGGATCAATGTGGATGAGGCACGGAAAATCACCGGACAATAAGCCCTTTTAATCCCTGCTTTTATAAATTTTCACATTAACTATGAAACCTGAAAGAATAATTAATAGTAAAATTATGTTAACTTTGTAATAAACCCTTCATATTTTGAAGTATAAAAGGGAAATAGGAATCGGTCTTGTTTTTATTGTCGCTCTGGCATTATTTGTCTGGGGGTTTAGCTATTTGAAAGGATTTAACCTTTTTAAGGAGCAACGGGTACTGTATGCTGTTTATGAACGGGTTAGCGGCCTTACCAAGGCAAACCCGGTTTCAATCAACGGGTTGAAGGTCGGGCAGGTTTCTGACATCTATTTCAATCCTGATTTTTCAGGGGAAATAGTTGTCGAGATAACCATTGAAACAGATATGCCGATACCTAAAAATTCTGTAGCGCTGATATATAGCTCCGATCTGATGGGTTCCAAAGCGATAAACTTACAGCTTAGTGATGATTCCTTATTTGTGAACAACGGAGATACTTTGGGTACGAAAGTAGAAGCAAGCCTGAAGGAAGCCGTGAACCAGCAGATACAACCACTTAAGGCAAAGGCAGAGGAATTGATCATGTCTATCGATACGGTAGTTACCGTGATCAAACAAATCTTCAATGAACAAGCAAGGGAAAACCTTACCAGCAGTCTTACAAGTATAGAACAAGCCTTTGCAAACCTTGAAAGCGCTTCTTATAACCTGGATGAGATGGTTGCAGCGGAAAAGATCAGGTTGGCGGAAATCATGTCTAACCTCGAATCCATTACAAGCACTATACGGGAGAATGAAGATAATATTGATAATATCCTTACAAATTTCTCCTCAATTTCAGATTCGCTTGCCAAAGCAGAGATCCCTCAAACTTTCGCCAACATCAACAAGGTAGTGGGGGATGTTGCAGGGATCGTTGAAAAAATCAATAATGGAGAAGGTTCAATTGGAATGCTGATCAACGATGAAGGCCTGTACCGGGATCTGCAACAATCTGCCGAACAACTTCACCTGCTGATGGAAGATATCCGGGTGAATCCGAAGCGGTATGTGAGGTTTTCTCTATTCTAGTATTACATATTAAGATATTCGAAATCTGAAATCTGAAATTTGAATTCTGAATTACTGGTGTCCGGTTAAAACTTCATATTTTACTTACCACCAAGTCCCCAAGGCACTAAGGTTCACCAAGACAATTATTTAATCTTGGTGATTCTTGGTCCCGATATTTATCGGGATAGAGCCTTGGTGGTAAGTATATTTATGTAAGCCCTCTAAAACAATATTGCCTTAAATAGAGCTATTATCAAGCCTTTTACCAATTCAATCTAAATTTCCCCGGACACTAGTGTATTCGATATCCGA
>JAGLEK010000582.1 GCA_023145125.1 Bacteroidales bacterium
GCCAGGCTTATCACATTTTTCATAAAAGCATCAGCTTCCTCATTGGTCAGGCTCTCAAACTTCTCGCCGAATTCCTCCAGCAGGACAATGCGTTCCTTTCCAAGTGTTTTGCGCTCAACCTCATAGGCATCGTAGACTTCCCAGAAAGGAACCCTGTTCTCGGCCACCGGCTGAACGAATTCTTCAACAATGGCTTTCTTTTCTATACCATACAAAGATTGGATCAAGTCGATCTCTTCGGTATTCGATTGTGCGTAGGTGAACACTGCGGCAAATAAACCGGCAATGATCAGGATCATTTTTTTCATATAAATTAAATTATTTGGTTAACATTAACAGATGAACAACTAAAACCCGGTTTTGTTGCAACTGATCAATTAAATATAAAAATGCTGTCTGTCAGGCTAGTGTTAAGTCAAGTGTATTGTGTCGCATAAGTCGTAGAAATTTTTGTTGCTGACGATGCAAAAAATTTGAGCATAGCCGTAGCTACGCAATGATTTTTTAAAGAAGTCAGCAGCAAAAAGAGCAAGGCTTGGTGTGGCTAAAATGCGCTTGACTTGACACTATATTTGAATACCGAGGCTGAAGTTAAAATATCTATTTTGCTCCTTATTATTATCATCCTGATAATCAAATACATCAATAAAGCCATGTCCGTACCTGACCTCAAAGAGGAACATCAATACCTTAACACCAACCCCTCCAACTATACCTGCATCATAACGCACATCATGGTCAGTGTCAAAGTCATAAGTTTCCTTATCTGTCACCCACTTGCCCTGCGTATCATCGTAGAAATAATTTTTGGTCTTACCACTGAACCAGTAGCCTCCATAAGGCCCCAGGTTGATATAAACTTCCACGATCTTAATGCCGATTGTGACCCTTAATAATAAAGGTACATCAAAATAATTCATGGTAAGCTGTGAAAAGGTGGCATCAGATGTTGAATTGATCCTTGACCCCTTTTGGATGTACATAAATTCGGGCTGGAAAGAAAACAGTCCCTTTCCGGATTTCAGAAAGACGGCTGCATGTCCGCCAAGTGCATAGTCGGCAGAAATGCCATGAGGCACATCAAAACTAATATTGGCCATTGTAAGCCCGCCCTTAAAGCCTACTGACAATTGCGACTGGGCCGTGCCGATAAATAAAGTACAGATGATGATGAGGGATAAAACTTTTTTCATAGTATGGGTTTTTGGTTAATGGGATTAAAGATAAAGAAAATACTTAGATATAAAAAAGGAGGCTGTCTAAAAAGACCTCCCCAAGGTCATTTCGAGCGTATGCGAGAAATCTATACTATTAATTCTCAGCAGAATAGATTTCTCCCTTTGGTCGAAATGACTTAAATATTAGGCTTTTGAGACAACCTCTCATCAAATCCTTATGTTGATTTTATTATTCACCGCCAAACAGCCAGGCAGCAGTGATAAAGATGGTGCGGTTGGAATATTTATAGTCTTTCGGATCGAATTCGATTCCCGACATATCAGGCTGCAGATTA
>JAGLEK010000583.1 GCA_023145125.1 Bacteroidales bacterium
AGGTCGAGCAGATCGTCTTCAAAAGCCCCGCTGGTAACCATACCGGATGTATCGGTGATCTCAGCATTCCCGGCAGTGGAAGCATTCACGAGAAAAGAGCCATACACCCCGCCCTCAATAAAATAATTGCGGTTAGCATTAAAGAAAAAGCGGTCCATGATAAGCAAGCCGAGATAGCCCAGGTCTTCGTTTGCATCTGTGATCACCAGCCTGGTGCCATCATCAAATGTAATGTCCATATCCTCAAAGCTACAACCCAGGGAAAGGACATCAGCCTCGAGCATAAAAGTATTATTCCGGCCGACAGGCAGGGTAAAAGAAACACCTATTGCCGAGGCCAGTTGAATTTTGCTTCCCAGGATGTCACCATAAAGGCCGCTGGCCCCAAAGCCAATATGCCAGCCAAATGTCGGGGAAGGTTTAGCCTGGTTTGTTTCCTGCTCGTTTTTAAAAGACTTTTCCGCAATTTCCTTTTGCTCGAAAGTGGTGATTTTACCATTTTCATATATGATCTTTTCAACCTGCTCACGTGCAATTGAAAAGACAGGGCCTTGCTGCTGATCAAATTTCCTGTATTTAATAACCCCCGGGGAGATATCTACTATGAGCACCTCAATTTTCTCACCACTGTACTTTTGAATAATATCCTGTGAAGCCGACGGAAGCAAAGCCAGAAAAAGGATCACAATGCTAAAAATTATCCTGATAACCATTTGTGAAGCCTAAATTAAGAAAGAGAAGGGAGATGTGTGTCCCGCCGGGAAATTTTTTATTAACATCAGTCCCTCACCGGGATGTCGATACCCAGTTTGAGCACACCATATATGTTTCTCGCTTTAGGCTTTTCGCCGCCAATTGGTTTAGCCGCATTGACCAAGCCATAGCTTACCCTGGCTTCTATTGTAAAACAACTTACCTTTTGGTTTCCAAGCCTTACTCCTATGCCTCCGGTTAAGCCAAAATCGATTGGCCTGAAGACATCTTTATTGCTATCATTGATCTCGTGATGTTCCTCCTCTTCCGTCCCGATCTTTAATTCATAATTTGCCTGGAAGCGAGACTGTGTAAGGAACGCAAGATAAAAACCTCCATTCACATAATACCTTCGCTCTTTATCGAGGAAGTACCTGTCCATTACTGTTAATTTGAAATAATTAAA
>JAGLEK010000584.1 GCA_023145125.1 Bacteroidales bacterium
AGTATCTAGTATCTGTAGTGTTCCGGCTTATAAGGCCCTTCCTTCGGTACCCCCAGGTATTCAGACTGCTCGTCTGTCATCACCGTAAGCTTTACTCCTACATGTTCGAGGTGCAGCCGGGCAACTTCTTCATCGAGGTACTTGGGAAGCCTGTATACATCAACCTCATAATCATTTTTCCAGAGGTCGAGCTGTGCAAGGGTCTGGTTGGTGAATGAATTACTCATTACAAAGCTGGCATGGCCGGTGGCACATCCGAGGTTTACAAGCCTCCCTTCGGCAAGCAGGTAAATGCTGCGTCCGTCAGGGAAGATATACTTGTCGACCTGTGGCTTGATGTTGATCTTCTCAACACCTTCTGCGTCATTGAGATTATCAACCTGAATCTCATTATCGAAATGGCCTATGTTGCATACGATTGCCTCATCATTCATCTGTGACATATGCTCCAGCGTTAGCACATCTTTGTTTCCGGTGGTGGTAACAAAAATATTCCCCTCTTCCAGTGCCTCCTGGATCGTTGTTACCTCAAAGCCTTCCATAGCGGCCTGAAGTGCGCATATGGGGTCGATCTCGGTTACGATCACCCTGGCACCATATGAGCGCATCGACTTGGCGCTTCCCTTTCCGACATCCCCGTATCCAAGCACTACCACCACCTTGCCGGCGATCATCACGTCAGTGGCACGCTTGATGCCATCGGCAAGTGATTCGCGGCAACCGTAAAGGTTGTCGAACTTCGATTTTGTTACAGAGTCATTTACATTGATGACCGGGATCAGAAGGCTGCCTTTTTCCATACGCTGGTAGAGCCTGTGCACCCCGGTGGTTGTTTCTTCCGAAACCCCTTTGAGTTCTTCAACAGTGCGATGCCAGCGGGTATTGTCTTCCTTAAGGATGCCCCTGAGGGTATCCAGGATCACCTGCTCCTCATGATTGCCCGGGGTTTTATCCAGTGTGGAAGCATCATTTTCTGCTTCAAAACCCATATGAACGAGAAGAGTGGCGTCACCACCATCGTCGACGATAAGATTAGGTCCCTTTCCATCAGGGAAAGCAAGAGCCTGCCCGGTACACCACCAGTATTCTTCGAGGGATTCACCTTTCCAGGCGAAAATAGGAACCTTTGAATCACGTACCACAGCCGCCGCGGCGTGGTCCTGTGTAGAGAAAATATTGCAGCTTGCCCACCTGACATCGGCGCCAAGTGCCAGCAGGGTTTCTATCAATACAGCAGTTTGTATGGTCATGTGAAGTGATCCGGTGATCCTCGCCCCCTTAAGTGGCTTGATGTCCTGATATCTCTCCCTTAATGCCATCAGCCCCGGCATTTCCTTTTCCGCGATCTCAATCTCTTTTCTGCCATAATCGGCAAGATTAATATCCTTGATCTTATAATCAGTCATTTTTTCTGTCATTATCTGTGTCATATTGTTTTCAATTTTCGGACGGCAAAATTAGGTAATTTTTGGGAAATAGGCAAGGTTGACGGTTGACGGTTGACGGTAGGCGGTTGACGGT
>JAGLEK010000585.1 GCA_023145125.1 Bacteroidales bacterium
TCGGCGTGTTCCATCTTATAAGTTGACGATTGACGGTATGCCTTTGTGGAACTTCGTGATGTACTTAGTGCATCCTTTGCGGTAAAAAATACTTCTGATATCTGATTTCTACTATCTGCTATCTGACTTCTGCTATCTGCTATCTGATTTCCAAAAACTCTTTTTTTTAAGCTAAAAATTATGTATATTTGGTATAGTTAAATTATAACCAGAGATACTATGAATAATTTAATCCTTTTTTTCTGTTTCATACTTATAACAAACCTGGCAGCAATAAGCCAGGGCATCGTTTCCGAAGAAAACCAATGGAACGTACTTGTGAATGAATACATTTCGGGTGACATTGATACTGAAATATGGAATTTTGAAGGCGATACAATAATAAATGGGCATGTATATAAAATGATCCGGGGCACCTATTATGCTCTTGGCGGGCATTTCCTGGGAGGATACTTACGTGAAAATTCCAATAAGGTTTTTTATATCCATCCGGATGGCGATGCAGGAACCCTTTATGACTTTAATCTCGAGGTCGGGGATACCTGTTCGATCATTACCATTTTTTATCATGACCAGGAATTTAATGTGTACATTACTGATATAGATACTGTTGAATATTTTGGCATTCAAAGAAAAAGGTGGTCGCTCATTGATGATTACGGGAATGAGGATTATTGGGTCGCAGGGATTGGAAGCAGTGATGGCCCAATCCATACCATGATGCAACGGGGCAATCCACCCTACTTAAGCTGGGATCTGCTGTGCTTCCATCATAATGACACCTTGCGTTTCATTAAAGAAGGATTTAGTGAATGTTATATCAGCCATGTAGGAATAGAAGAATCCTATAATAATATGTATGGCATTGTTATCTTCCCCAACCCCGCCCGGGATAAGTTCGAAGTGCGGAGTGCAGAGTTCGGAGTTGAAAAGATTGAATTGTTTGATATAATGGGAAGGAAGGTAGAAGAGTTAGATTTCCCTTTACATACCACTGAAACTGAAGTTGATGTCAGTCATCTGGAGCCCGGCTCATATTTCTGCAGAATTTGTACCCGGAATAAATCAATCACGAAAAAGATCCTTATCAGATAATTTGTTACATTTGGCTGTCCTTTATATCTAAGCCATGAATATATTTCTTAAAGCAAAACACTGGCAATTGTTCATATTTAACTTTGCTATCCCCTTTGTACTCTATTTTGTTGCAATCATCATAACGATAGGGCTCGCAGTAACACAGCAAATTAACAGTCCGGAGTTTGGATTACGGATGATACCATTCTACATTCTAATCGGCCTGATATCAGCAGCTGTGAGATACCTGTGGACCTGGGCTGCGGGGATACAATTGAACAAACGGCTTCCGGAAGAATTACAAATGAATTCAATCTTTTTCAAGATATGCTTCTTCTACCCCATTGTTTATGTTCCACTAATTATCCTTGTGGTCCTGACAGTGATCTATCCGGGTTCAGAGTTTTTTCCCTTTGGTTTTCTATTGCTTATTCCCTTCCACCTTTTTGCCATCTTCTGCAGTTTCTATTGCTACTACTTTGTTGCAAGGGTTATCAAAACCAACGAACTGGGACAACACGCATATATATCTGATTACATCGCAGAGGTATTTATGATCTGGTTTTTCTTTGTTGGAATATGGTTCCTCCAGCCAAAAATCAATAAAATGGTCTCTGCCACTGATAATCTGCCAATTACATAGCAATAATCCTGGCTACACCCCCCTGAACCCTGGACCCAGAACCCTGCACCTTTATGGATACTGCCATCTTATGACTGAATTCTTTAAATTTATTTTGATATTTAATAAAAGACACGTATTTTTGCAGCCGTTTTTGAGGAATATATTAAAACACGCGCGATGAGCAAGAATGAATTACTACAGTTTGTAGAAGACCAGGTGGAGATGAAAAGTTTTCCGGATTTTAAAGCTGGTGACACAGTCATCGTTACCTATAAGATCAGGGAAGGAAGCAAAGAACGTTTACAGAATTTCCAGGGCGTTGTACTGCAACGAGTGGGAAGCGGCACGACTGAGACCTTTACCGTAAGGAAGATATCAAGCGGCTTTGGTGTTGAAAGGATATTCCCCATAGCTTCTCCTTTTATCGACGGGATAAAAGTGAATAAAAAAGGCGTTGTCCGCAGGGCAAGGATCTTTTACCTTCGCGGCCTTACCGGAAAGAAAGCAAGGATCAAAGAAAAGAGAGTTTAGAGAAAACCACGATAAAACATGAGATCCTCCCGGGCAACCGGGGGGATTTTTTTTATTCCTTTCGCTGGCGCAGGGCCTCAAACAGTAATATCCCGCTGGCAACAGAAACATTCAAAGAACCGATCTTCCCGGCCAGGGGGATCCTGACCAGTGAATCACTGAGTTTTAATAAAGGGAGCGATACGCCGGTATCCTCAGCCCCCAACACCAGGGCAAGCGGAACTCCCAAATCTTCTTCGTCATAATCGATACTACCTTTTTCTGTGGCTGAGACCACTTTCAGTCCACTGTCTTTTAAATACTTCACAGCATCCTGTAACTTATCCGCCCTGCATACCGGAACCACATTCAAAGCCCCTGCCGAGGTCTTCATGGCATCCTCGTTAATAGCTGCTGCACCTTTGGAGGGAATCACGATTGCATCAACCCCGGAACACTCAGCAGTACGTGCAATTGCCCCGAAATTCCGTACATCCGTGATATGATCCAGGATCAGGATAAAAGGGGTCTTGCCACTTTCATAAATCCCCGGCATCACCTGCTCAAGCCTGTGATAGGAGATCTGCGAAAGAAATGCCACCACCCCCTGGTGGTTCTTCCGTGTGATCCTGTTCAAACGATCGATCGGCACGATCTGGAGCGGTATATCCATCATACGCGACCTGTCTAAAAGATCGTGGAACAACTCCCCACGCAATCCCTTTTGCAACAATATCTTATCAACTTCCTTCCCTGCATCAATAGCTTCAAGGACAGGGCGTATTCCGAAAATCATGTTTTCTTTCTTCATTAGCTTTGCTTGAATGTCAAAGATAAAAAATACACAGATGTGTGCAACCTTTTATATATCATGCCTGTCTGTATTATGAGCAATCATTATAAAAGCTTTGGAAAACAACCAGGTTCGAACATCTTGATAAGTCTTGTATTTGATATCCAACCCTTTTCAACCCGTTTTTCAAGGCTTTTTTTCTTTTAATAAAGTACCTATCTTTACAGC
>JAGLEK010000586.1 GCA_023145125.1 Bacteroidales bacterium
AGGGGAAAAAGGAGAAGCAGACAGATCAGGGGTGTGGCTGAAAATAAGCTGTAGAGTTTATTCATGATAAATATAATTGAGCAGGATGTCCCTGTTCTTTTCGTCAATTTCCAGGAGATTGGAGATCAGCCATCCGCTGTTATATCCGGCACGATTGAAGTATGTAAGCTCGAAATACCATCCGTCGATCTGGAAAAAATGGAATTTCAGATCTTTTACCGTTTTAAACTCCAGCCTCCCTTTTTTTATCTCATAAAAGAACAAAGATAGGTAATCAGGCTGAAAATACTTGTTGCCAAAATATTCCAGGCTGTCGCTTTCATTGAAAACCCTGAAAATATTCATAAAGCCAACTTCATGGCTTAAAGGGTGAAGGAATTTGCTGTCGTTGAAGTTGCTGTTGTCAGGTTTTTTGAGCAAATCGTAGAAAGGCTCGAAATATACCCCATCGATAACCCATTTGGATCCTACTTCTTCTTCCTGCAGCACAAGGAAAAGGGTAAGCGCCTGTTCCTGGCCTTCATAAATAAACAATGTATTCAGTTCACACAGCCAGGCGCCGCCATGGAAATCAAGAAATACCGGCCTGTCTTTATCTAGCACCAGCTCTGAAAATTTTTCCTTGCCTGCATCATTCAGTATGCTGCTTTCGAGGTTAAAAAGCGTTGGAACATATTTCTTCCGGAGCTTATAGGTGCGAAAGTCCCTGTCTTTTTCGTAAAGACGTTCCCCCTGCTTATCTTCTTCCCCGTTAAACCTCCTGAAAAACTGGTTTACCTGCTTGGTTTCGGCATACAACTCTGTTTCGTCATATTTGAAATCACCAAAGGTCTGGCTTTGGGCATGGCACGGAATAAACACCAGCAAGAAGAATATTGCCGGGGCAAAGATCATTTTAAGCATGAGGAGTTATTTTGTGGTTTCAACAACCCTGATATCGCCAAGCAGGACATCCCAGAAGCCGATGAGCTTGCCACCGATCTGGGTTTGTTTTCTCTCCACATAAACGGTGATGTCTTTTTTGGTGACATCTTTATATATAAGCCCGTCGTCGGAGGTGCCCTCAAAGCGCTGGAAGATGGTGATCACCCCCACATAGCGCCCATCGGGCTGCAGCTCAAGGTCGCTGATATATTGTATGTTGAACCATTCGATCTTGACTTTGTCGTAGTTCAGCAACATCAGCCTTTCCAGGTATTCCCTGATGGCATAATAAATTACTTCTTCCCTGCTGAGGGATGATACGCCCATCTGGGCCTCTTCAACAAAAAGCTCCAGTGTGCGGTCGATAACCCTTTTGGCTTCTGAAAAAGGCGTTTTCTTGTTGCCGATAATACTGATGTATTTTCCAAGGTCGCGGATCTTTTCCATGGCCAGGCTGTCGATGGCACGTTTTCGCTCAGGACTGATATCAGTTTGGGCTTGAGTGGTATAACTAAAAGCCATACCGGTCATTATGATAAGAATCAGGCTAAATCTCTTCATTTTTAATAATCCTTTTTAATAAGTTCAAGTAATTTGATTTTACCATTATCATCGTACTCGATGTTCTCGATTTCATTAAGGTTCTTTTTCTGGTCCTTCAGGTATTCCAGGTATTTCTTCGCTGTGGTGGGCCTGTCGTAATC
>JAGLEK010000587.1 GCA_023145125.1 Bacteroidales bacterium
GCCGGTGTCATTATTTGGAATGCTTGAACTGGACGGGCCCGGGGCATTCCTGTTACTCAGTACGGTATTGGCTGCCATCGTGGTTTTTATCTTTTACAGGATCTATCATTCCCCCTACGGAACAACATTAAGGGCTCTGCGGGAAGATGAAATTGCCTTGCAGACCATGGGCAGGAATACCCGGCGGTTGAAGATATATGCATTCATGATATCGAGTGCTTTTATCGGCTGGGCATCTTATATTTTTGCTACGTACATGACCTATATCTATCCCGGCGGCTTTCACCTGGAGGAATCAATATTTATTCTTATTGCCGTACTTGTTGGAGGAAGCGGGACGATAAGAGGAGCGATAGCCGGAGCTGTCTTTGTGATCGTTGTGCCGGAACTGCTGAGGCTTGCAGGCCTGCCCGAAAATATTGCAGCACCTATGAAGCAAATATTCTTTGGTTTGATCCTGATCCTGGTGATGCGATACCGCCCAAATGGCATAATTGGAGAATTGAAATTATAAGCATGGATACCATCCTCAACATAAAAGACATTCACAAAAGCTTTGCCGCAAATTATGGCAGAAGAGGAAGGGTGTTTGGCAATGAATACAAGAATGTGATCAATGGCCTCTCGGCCAATTTGGAAAGGGGTAGCATTACTGCCCTGGTGGGGGGTAATGGAGCAGGGAAGACAAGCTTGTTCAATATCATTTCCGGATTGTTAAGGCCGGAGGCCGGAAGTGTTGTATTCAATAAGGCTGAGAGCTCACTCGATTGTACGCTTGCTACTCCATACAGGATCGCATCCGGAGGTGTGGGGCGTATGTTCCAGGGGACAAGGGTTTTTGGTGAGCTGAGTGTGATAGATCATCTGCTGATACAGGCAAGGCCGGCCTGGGCTGAAAGGCCATTCAACAACGTGCTGTTCCCTGTAAAGAACAGGAAGTCAAGCCGGGAGTTGAAACAGGATATCTATGAGGCCATGAAAGAATTTGATGAATTCAGGGAACTGTGGAAGGACGGGGAAAAGCCCGCTTCATCCCTTTCATATGCCCGGCAGCGCATGTTATCCCTTGCCGG
>JAGLEK010000588.1 GCA_023145125.1 Bacteroidales bacterium
CAGACATTCCGGCTATGATCTGTTTCCTGAGATCGCCCGTGCCGGCAAGTTTCTCAAAATATGGTATGAAGAAGGTACTGTCGTTACCAATGGCCTCGTATGCGCTGATCAGCCACTGTAGGTTCATGTGGTCATTCACTTCCTTATAGTTATCTGCGTACCTACTAAGGTTTTGCCCGTTACACTGCACTCCCTCAAGTTTAGGGTGTTTTGCCCCGGGGCCTGATTCGGGTGTAAAGGCATAGCTCCCGGTATGAAAATCAGGGTGGCCATAGATGGTAAATGGTGTTTCCGTGCCACGCCCGACGCTCACAACCGTTCCTTCAAAAAGGCAAAGGGAAGGGTAGAGGTATACCGATTGCCAGGTGGGCAGATTGGGCGATGGTTTGACAGCTAGTTTATATAATTTTTTTCTGTCATAGTTTTTTAAGGGGATCACCGTCAGGTCGCATTGCAGGCCGTTGGCAAGCCAATATTCGCCATTCACCATTTTACCATATTCACCTATTGTCATCCCATATACGATAGGCACGGGATGCAGCCCTACAAAAGATGCGTACTCTTCTTCCAATACCGGCCCATCGATGTAAAAGCCATTAGGGTTGGGACGGTCGAGGACAATGACCGGGATATGCAGTTCAGCGGCCACTTCCATTATGTAGGTCAGCGTGTAGATATAAGTGTAGAATCTTGCCCCGACATCCTGCAGGTCGAAGAGGATCAGGTCGATATCCTCAAGGCTTTCGTGTGAGGGCTTTCTTGTGCTGCCATATAGTGAGATTACGGTAAGGCCTGATCTGACATCCCTGCCGTCCTCCACGTATTCTCCTGCATCCGCCAGTCCCCGGAAGCCATGCTCGGGGGCGAAGACCTTCACGATATCTGCATTCAGTGAGAGCAGGGTGTCCGCCAGGTGTGTATCACCAATCATCGAACTATGGTTGGCAACCACTGCGATTTTTTTTCCTGCAAGCAAAGGCAGATAGGCTTCAGTTTGTTCAGCGCCTGTAATAAGATTGTTAACAGGCACATTATTAGATCGTTGTGTATTTTGAAGGCAGGCCTGAAATGTGAATAAAACAAGGCTTAATACGATCAATGACTTAATTTTTTGCATAGAGCAGGAAAATAATTTAGTGTCAAAGCAAAGCTTATTGAGCTTACAGGGCTTAAATTTAATAAATTTGTAGGGCCAAGCAGCGAGATATCGTGAATTTTGAACTTTTCATAACACGCCATATTATCAGTAAGGATAAAGAAAACCTTTCCCGTCCTGCTGTACGCATAGGTATTGTAAGTATTGCACTGGGGCTTGCTGTAATGATCATTTCAGTTTCTGTCCTTACCGGATTTCAGCGGGAGATAAGAGATAAGGTATCCGGCTTTGCCGCTCATATCACTATCACGAGTTATGATTTTAACAAATCGCTGGAATCTGTACCGATACTTATTAACCAGCCTTTCTACCCACACTTAGACACTGTTCAGGGGATCAGGCATATCCAGGTTTTTGCGACCAAAGGTGGTATCATCAAGACAGAAGGCCAGACGGAGGGGGTTATATTGAAAGGGGTTGGACGTGATTACGATTGGACGGTCCTGGGTGATTGGCTGATCGAGGGGAAGATTCCGGAATATCACGATTCCGCCCGTTCAACTGAGATCATGGTCTCATCCATTATTGCGGATAAGATGATGTTCTCATTGGGGGATGATGTTCGCATGTACTTTGTTACGGATGGGCAGCAACAGGTCCGGGGGAGGAAATTTCAGATCGTGGGTATATATTCATCCGGATTTGAGGAACTGGATGCTCAATATATTATTGGCGACATACGCCAGATCCAGCGCCTGAATAACTGGAACGATGACATGATCAGCGGGTTTGAGATCCTGGTAGATGATTTTGATGAGGTAGAAGAGATAGGAAATAAGACCAGGCCGCTTATTGGTTATCACCTGAAACTGGAAACGGTGAAACAAACAAAGGAGCAGGTATTCAGCTGGTTGGAACTACAGGATATGAATGTGATCGTGATCATCATACTGATGATGGTTGTATCAGGATTTTCTATGATCTCTGCCTTGCTGATCCTGATCCTGGAAAAGACCAACATGATAGGGATACTGAAGGCCCTGGGTACCTTGAATGCCGGTATACGTAAGATCTTTATTTATAATGCAGTGTATATTATCGGCATTGGCCTGCTCTGGGGAAACATTATCGGGATCGGCCTGTGCCTTCTTCAGGGTCATTTCGGCCTGGTTCCGCTCCCGGTGGAGTCATATTATGTTTCAACTGTCCCTATCGACATGTCGTGGATGTACATTCTCATATTAAACGCCGGAACATTTATCTTTTGTACCTTGATGCTGATCATACCTTCGTATGTGATCACGAGAATTACGCCTATAAAAGCAATACGCTTCAAGTAATTGCCCGTCCCCCGTCCCTCGTCCCCTGCACCCTGTCCCCGGCACTCCTTATGATTCCAATGCGAACTTTACTGCGGCGTTTGCGTGGATTTCAGTTGTATTAAAAAGAGGGATATCGAAATCCTTTTGTCTCAATAGTATTGGTATCTCTGTACATCCCAGTATAATCCCTTCGGCACCTTTCTGCACAAGCTTCGCGATGATTTCTGTATGCCGGGCCCTGGTTTCGTCCGTAAAGATCTCCTTGCTGAATTCAGTATAAATACTATTATTGATGAAATCGCGGTCTTTATTACCGGGGGTGAGGCTCTCGATATTGTATTCTGCCAGTTTGTTGTGAAAAAAATCCTTTTCCATGGTCACCTTTGTCCCCAGGAGGGCAACCTTCTTCAACCCCTTTGCAGCGATCACTTTTGCTGTTTCTTCCCCGATATGGATGAGTGGGATGGTGATCCGCTCCTGAATAAAGTCTGCCATCATATGCATGGTGTTGGCACCCAGTAACAGGCATTCGGCGCCGGCATAATCCAACAGGTTGGCCGCCTCAAGCATCATTTTCTTCAGGGCATCATCCCTTCCTTCCGCCTTGAATGTCATCACGTCATCAAAATCCACGGAGTAGAGGATAACCCTGGCAGAGTGGTTTCCGCCAAGAGCCTTGTTCACCTTCTGGTTAAAGAGGGTATAATAGTCGGCGGTGGATACCCACGTGGTTCCGCCTATGATTCCGATTGTTTTCATTTTTTAAAGATAGTAAAAAGAAGACAGTAGGCAGTAGGCAGTAGGC
>JAGLEK010000589.1 GCA_023145125.1 Bacteroidales bacterium
TACACCCAGCCGGAAGATGTTGCATATGCTTATGAGCAACTGAAAGAGGTTAGCGAAAGATTCACTGTCGCAGCATCCTTCGGAAATGTTCATGGGGTTTACAAACCGGGAAATGTTAAACTTGAACCTGTCATCCTTCATAACTCTCAAAAGTTTGTTGAAGAAAAATATGCTACCGGGCCAAAACCACTGTATTTTGTATTTCATGGTGGATCAGGCTCTTCCCAGGAAAAGATCCGGGAAGCTATTTCCTATGGTGTCATCAAAATGAATATTGATACCGACACCCAATGGGCATTCTGGGATGGAGTTCATTCCTATGCAAAACAGTACAATGACTATCTGCAGGGCCAGATCGGCAATCCTGAAGGTGATGATGTTCCGAACAAAAAGTATTACGATCCTCGCAAATGGCTGAGGCAAGGGGAAACAGGCATCATTGAAAGGCTAAAAGTTGCTTTTGAGGATTTGAATTGTCTTGACAGGAACTAATTTTATCCTGAGTCATTTCGACTGGAGCAAAGCGAAGGGAGAAATCTGTAACATATAGCTTGGACAGATTTCTCCCTTCGGTCGAAATGACTGGTTTTTTATAATTGAATTACCATTATCTGGTCAGCGACCGTATAAGGTCTTTCGGATGAATGCTCAAAACAGGAAATGGAGAGTGGTTCACCATCTGTTGGGCAAAGGCGCCCAGCCAGAGGTTTGCGGTGGTCCTTTCCTGCTCTGTCATGATGGAGATCAGGTTTGCGTCAATACGCTCAGCATATCCGATTGTTGACTTGGTAAGGTTGTCAGCTTCAATAGCATCCCTGGTATATCTTACGCCTTCCTCCTCGAGGTATTCTATCACCTGGTCGGTATAGGTATCAACCTTGTAGCGCACCTCAGACACTTTTGTAGTGTATATCGACAAAACAAAGATCTCGGCATCGTGGATCTTGGCCAGTTCACTGGTAAAAGGTAATTTTTGCCTGGTCTCCACTGTGCTGTCGATAGGCAGCACGATCTTGTTCAATGAACGCTGAATATCAATCCCTCCCCTAAT
>JAGLEK010000059.1 GCA_023145125.1 Bacteroidales bacterium
TTTGGCATCTCATCTTATGCCACGAGCCTGATGATTGCACCTGTGGTAGGCTATCGCCTGACGCCTGATGTTGATATTGGTACGAGGCTCAACTACACTTATTACCGGTTCAACGACTCACCTTTAAAATATACTACCAATAATTATGGCGCCGGTTTTTATGCCCGCTATTACCTGTTTTTCTTCAGCGACCTTTTTATCCACGCAGAATATGAAGCGTTGAACTATGAACAGGTCTATGTTAATAATCTTACATTGGAAGTGGACCACAAGGAGCGTGTATGGGTATCCAGCCTTTTCCTTGGTGGTGGTTACCGGCAGTGGGTCGGCCAGAATGCCTTTGTTGGTATCACAGTGTTATGGAACATCCTCGACTCTCTCGACTCGCCTTATAATAATCCGATATTTCGGATTGGGGTGGGAGTGGGAATATAGGAAGTGCCTAGTGCCTAGTGCATAGTGCCTAGTTCCTAATTGAAACTGACATTTATTAAACTTAAAAATTATTGAACTACAGATAGGCACTAGCCACTAGCCACTTGGCACTAGGCACTTGGAATCCTTTTCAGGATCTCCAACGTCATATCCCAGAATTTTTCCACCGTCTCAATATCGATCCGTTCATCGGGTGAGTGTGCACCCCTGATGGAAGGGCCGTAGGATACCATGTCCATATCGGGGTATTTGTCGCCGATAAGGCCGCATTCAAGGCCGGCATGAATGGCCAGGACCTCAGGTTCCTGGTCGAAAAGGTCTTTATAAACCTTCGCTGTGATGTCAACGATCTCTGATCCGGGGTTTGGTGTCCACCCGGGGTAGCCGTCGGTATGGCGGGTTTTGCAACCTGCAAGCTGAAGGGCACTGGCAACCATTGAGCAAATATCGTCCTTGGCAGATTCCACTGAAGAGCGCTGGCTGGTGGTGATCTCTATGATGTCATCCTTGAATTTTACCGAAGCCAGGTTGGTGGAGGTTTCCACGAAATTATCGATATCCTGTGACCAGGCGATCACCCCGTGCGGACAGGCATAGATTGCATTCAGCAGATTGTCCTGTGTGGCCTTGTCGATGATAAAGGCGGGAGTGGCGACGGTCTCATAAGCAACCTTCAGTGCAGGTTCGGTGACCTTGAATTCTGATTTTACGGTTTTGTTGTATGATGTGACATAAGCTTCAAAATCAGCAGTTTTGTCTTGAGGGATCATTACCACTGCAAAGCCTTCCCTTGCTATGGCGTTCCTCAGGTTACCAGCATCGAAATTTGACAGGAGCATGCCATAATCCCCGGAGGCGTTCCAGAGTAACCTGTTCAATATTTTGTTGGCATTGCCATAACCTTTCTGGATGTCGTCGCCGGAGTGCCCGCCGCGGAGTCCTGTTACCATCACACGATAGGCGTTGTAGCCGGAGGGAACGTCCTCTTTTTTATAGCTCAATTCAGCCACTGTGTCTTTTCCACCGGCACATCCGATAAATATCTGTCCGTCGTCTTCTGAGTCGAGGTTAAGCAAAATGCGGCTATGCAAAAGCTCCGGGTCAAGCCCGAAAGCGCCGGTCAGGCCGGTTTCCTCATCTATCGTGAACAGGCATTCGATGGGGCCGTGTTCAATGTCTGTGGTTTCAAGGATTGCCAGCTGAGCAGCAATGCCTATGCCGTCATCAGCACCGAGGGTGGTGCCTCTGGCGGTTACCCAGCCGTCTTCGATATAAGCTTCGATGGGGTCATTGTCGAAATCGTGTTCAGTATCTGAATTCTTTTCGCATACCATGTCCATATGGCTTTGCAACACCACCGACTTTACGTTTTCTTTACCGGCAGTTGCGGGCTTGCGGATCAGCACATTGCCGATATCATCGCGAAGGGTTTCGAGATCGTGCTGCTTTCCAAAATCAACAAGGTAGGCGGCAATTTTTTCTTCTTTCTTACTCGGCCTGGGGATCTTCAGTATCTCTCCGAAGTAGTGCCACAGACGGGAAGGGGTGAGGGTGTATATTTCTGAGTTCATTTTTTGGAGTTTTATGCAAAGGTAAAATTATACTTAAGCCATTGGGTATTTTGTTGGGAAGAAGAAAGGGGGTGTGGGGTGTGGGGTACAGGGGACGGGGAGGGCAAACATTGTCGGTTGTCGATTGTCGGTTGTCGATTTTCGATGTAAATGGAACATGTGAAATGTGGAATGCAGAATGCCTGCCTGCCGGTTTACCAGCCGAAGGATGGCAGGCAGGGACAATGATATCCGTCCGGGCCTGATGTTTATTTCCGAATCACAATGGATTGCATAAAATATGGAAATACTGCCTTTATCTTATAATCTTTTATCCCCAGATTATTCAGCATTACCTTAATTTCACCCGGCTTGTAAGAGGCTTTTATAGATTTAAAAAAACCATGTTCAGATTTAATGTGATACAGCCCGATAACCCTTTTTAAATCATGGATATAGAGTAATCCATTTTCGTTTAGCATCGAGTGCAGGTTTTTTATTGCTACTTCAGCATTGTCCCAGTGATGCAGGGTGAAAGTTGAATAGATCAAATCAAACTTTCCCAAATCTTTCATGGAGTTGATATCACAGGCATCACCAATTACATATTTTACTCTGGACGTTAGGTCTTCTACCAGGTCTTGCCGGGCAAGCTTGATCATTTCAGGTGAGATATCGTTTGCAATAATTTCTGCATCAGGATGCTGCTTTGCAATTATCTGTGTCAGGACTCCCGGTCCGCAACCGATTTCCAGATACTTCCCTTTAATATCCAGTTTTCTTAAAGCAGATAAGAAATTGCTATATCTTACTTTTGAGCCATTTTTTGCATCATTCAGGTATTTATTTGCATTTTCACTGTCAAAAAAGTAATCCTGATGATCTTCTGTAACTCTTTTCATTTGTGTTTACTGTTTTTATTTATATATGAGCAGTACGTAAAAACAATGCATTTTTCTACTCGAATAGTGCATAGTCTCTCTGCTTACCTCATTTTGACGTCATTTGCAAATATAAGAATTATTTACATATGTTGGCAGGGGTGAGGTATGAGGTGTTGGGTGCGAGGTACGGGGGACGAAGGACGGGGAAAACAATCATTGTCGATTGTCGATTTTCCATGTAAATGGAACATGTAGAATGTGAAATGCAGAATGGACAATGTTAACCGGTGTTATTTCATTGCTTCACCCAATTTTTCAACTTTGTACATCCAATTTTTCCGTTTAGCGTCATTTGAACTCTTGACAGGTCCAATTGCAGTGATCTTAACCGGTTTTATTCCGCAAAAATGCAGGATCGATCTTTTCATTGAATTATGCCCCGGTTTTTTATAAGCCAGAGAGTAATACCAGGGCGGTGTGTCCATAGTAACGATCAGCCTTGCTGTTTTTCCTTTCAATAGTTTTTTTGGAAAGGGAGACTTACCCTGGTATATGAAAGCAAATTTTGGCAGAAAAACCCTGTCGATAAATCCTTTTAATAAAGCAGGATATGTCCCCCACCAATTTGGATAAACGAAAACAAGGTGGTCTGCCTCTTTGATCTCATCCTGCATAGTTACAAGATCAGGCTCAAGTTCTGTTCTTTTATTGTATCCGTGCTTTAAGATTGGAGAAAACTCCAGGTCAATAAGGTTTACCAGTTTAACAACAGCATTCGACTTCTCGGCACCAACCAGGTATTGTTCAGCCAATTCATAGCATAAGCTGTCTTTGACCGGATGAGCATTTATTATTAAAATATGTTTCTTCATTTTATTTCTTTAGGATTAATATTGCTGTCTCTGGAATACCATACGCCTGAGC
>JAGLEK010000590.1 GCA_023145125.1 Bacteroidales bacterium
TTAACCTATTCTTATCATACCAATGGCGGTGGTTCGGAAATTGCCTTTAACTGGGTGCACGACAATCATGCAAGCGGTACAGCATCCGGAATATACCTCGATAATTATGATTCAAATTATGTAGTACATCATAACGTGGTCTGGAATTGCGCCTACGCCATACATACCAATAAGCCGGCGGTAAATCACGAAATTTATAACAATACGGTCTGGTATTGCGCAAATGCCCAGTGGGCCTGGGGACCAGGCGGCACATATATTGAAAATCAAAAGGTAATTAATAATTTGTCGGACAAAGCCTGGAATGTAGGCACATTTTTCCAAACAAATTTATCAACAAATAACCCCATGTTTGTTGAGCCGGATAGCGGAGACTTCAGGCTCCTGGAAAACTCACCGGCCATCGATTATGGAACCCATATTCCGGGCATAACAGACGATTACGTCGGGGCTGCACCAGATGCCGGGGCTTATGAATATGGAGGCGATGACTGGGTTGCCGGTTCGGATATCGAAATTCCTGATCTGTCTGATATTTTTATCATTCCGGAAGCCGAACCACAGGATCTGATCGCCTGGTATCCTTTTAACGGTAACGCACAGGATGAGAGCGGTAATGGTTATCATGCCAGTGAAATAATCGGGGCAACTTTATGCGAGGATAAAGATGGGAATCCAAACAGTGCTTATGCTTTTGACGGCACTGATGACAAAATCATCATTCCTCACATCGGGGTAAACCTGGCTCAGGACTTTACAATCGCTTACTGGTATCAACCAAATGATTTTCTTGAACGTCAGTGGTTGTTTGGCAACAGGCACACGCTGACAGGTGAAGAAGGCAATGGCCTGGAAAGTCATATTTTTGAGGGGTCTACAAGCTTCTTCTGGCCTGCCCAGCTGGTATTATCACATGAATTGATATCCAACGACTGGCAATTTGTAGTTTTTACCAAAGAAAATAATACGTTTTACCGTTTGTTTTATAATGCTGAACTGGTAGATGCCGGTGCAAACTCAGGCAGTCCAAATAATAATAACCCCTGGCGCATCGGGGCTCATTTCAATCAACAAGGCTGGGGTGGCCATTATAATGGCAAAATTGATGAGATACGGATCTATGGCAGAGCCTTGTCACCCGGTGAAATAGAAGACCTGTACAATGGAAATCCTATTGGCCTTTTAAATAACGAGATAAATGATGATGAAATAATAATATATCCAAACCCGAGTTCTTCAAAATTTCATTTATCAGGACTTGGCCATAAAGTTTTCAATATTGAGGTTTTTAACTATTTCGGCTTAAAGATATTGGAGCAAAAAGCCACAGAAGATTTTAGTTTTTCTCTCGACAAATCAGGCGTTTATCTCGTGTTGCTATATGATAATTGCGACAAGCTAATTGCCCGGAAAAAGATAATCAGACAATAGATTAATACTTGCATTGAATGAAAGGATTATTTAACAAGATAATTGAGGTCAACCTGAATGACAGAACTCATCAGGTAATTGAAATTGCTGATGAGGTTTATGAAAACTATCTGGGAGGGCGTGGCCTGGGAGTAAAGTTGTTTACCGACAGGGTATCGCCAACAGTAGATCCTTTGAGCCCGGATAACAAATTGGTTTTCACTATCGGCCCTGTAACCGGAACATCCGTATCGACCAGTGGAAGGATGTCGCTGGTGACAAAATCCCCCCTGACCGGAACCATATTTTATTCCAATACCGGAGGCATCTTTGGTTTCAGCATGAAAAGGTGCGGAATTGACGGAATTATTATTGAAGGAAAATCTGAAAAGCCATGTTATATTGTTATTGATGGTGATAAAGGATTGGAGATCAGGGATGCGGATGAACTCTGGGGACTGGACACAGAAGAAACTTATAACAAATTAAAAGAGATCGTAGGCGCAAAGGTACGTACCCTGGAAATTGGCCCTGCCGGGGAAAACCAGGTACGCCTGGCATCCATTATGAACGATGCCAGCAGGGCTTTTGGCCGTGGAGGAGTAGGTGCTGTTATGGGGTCGAAGAACCTTAAAGCCATCGCCGTAATAAATGGAAAACAGAAAACGGAGGTCAATAATCCGGAATTATTAAAGAATTATGCCAAATCAGCCCTGGATAAAATAAAAGCCTTGCCGGTTACCCGTGCTGCTCTTCCTTTGTTCGGGACTGCCGGGGTGCTGCATGTAACGAATAGCCTGGGGATGTTACCCATTCGTAATTTCCAGTATGGCCAGCATGAAAAAGCACCCTTGATCGGAGGTGAGGCCATCCGAAGAGAGATACTTGTGAAAACAGAAGCCTGTTACGGGTGTACTATCCGCTGCGGGAGGCTGACAGAGGCCGGAAATATGAAAGGGAAAGGACCGGAATACGAAACGGTTTGGTCCCTGGGGGCAAATTGCGAGATCTTCGACCTTATCAAAATAACACAGGCCAATTATCATTGCAATATGCTTGGATTGGATACAATCTCCATGGGGGTAACAATTTCCTGCGCCATGGAATTGCAGGATAAAGGCCTGTTCCCATATGAGGAAGTTAAATTTGGCAATGAAGATGTACTGAGTGAATTAGTGATTAAAACAGCCAAAAGAGAAGGCATTGGGGCCGAGCTCGCGGAAGGTTCGAAACGTCTTGCAGAAAAATATGGTGATGCTGAAACAGCCATTCATGTTAAAGGTATGGAATTACCCGCCTATGACCCCAGGGGTGCCATGGGGCATGCACTGGGATATGCTACCAGTAATCGTGGAGGATGCCATTTGACCGGGTACATGGCCGCTATGGAGATCTTCAATGCCCCGAAGAAAATACCAAGATTTACCCTTGGAGGAAAACCTGACCTGCTTGTTTTAAAACAGAATCAAAGTGCAATAGAGGACAGCCTTGTAAACTGCAAGTTTTCAGGCTATGCCCTGGGGTTTGATTACCAGGCAAGGTTCGTTTCGGCTATCACCGGACTCGATTTTAATGTAACACGCTTATTGGAGATAGGCGAACGCATTTACAATCTGGAGCGTGTCTTCAACATTGGTGCAGGCTTTAGCAATGAAGATGACAAGCTGCCTGAAAGATTTGAAACCACACCATTTAAAGAAGGATTATCGAAAGACAGGGTAGTACCTGTAAATGAAATGCTGATTGCATATTACGAGGTTAGGGGTTGGGATGAAAACGGTGTACCCAAAAAGGAAAAATTAGAGGAATTGGG
>JAGLEK010000591.1 GCA_023145125.1 Bacteroidales bacterium
AAAATATTATCAATAAAGAAAAGAATATCGCGCCCGCCGGATTTTTCGTCGCCATCACGGAAATATTCTGCCAGTGTAAGTCCTGAAAGTGCAACCCTGGCACGTGCTCCGGGAGGTTCATTCATCTGGCCAAACACCAGCGTAGCCTGCGATTCTGCCAATTCCTTCTTATCAACTTTAGAAAGATCCCAGCCACCCTTTTCCATGTCATCGGTAAATTCCTTTCCGTATCTGATAACGCCTGATTCGATCATTTCCCTCAGCAGGTCGTTCCCTTCACGTGTACGTTCACCAACACCGCCAAAAACAGAAAGCCCTGAATAGCGTTTTGCGATATTGTTGATCAATTCCATTATGATCACCGTTTTGCCAACACCGGCGCCCCCAAACAGTCCGATCTTACCGCCTTTGGCGTATGGTTCAATAAGGTCGATAACCTTGATCCCGGTAAAAAGCACCTCTTTGGAGGTAGAAAGATTTTCGAACAGAGGCGGGTCACGGTGTATAGGGTATGAAGTTTCAGTCTTAATTTCACCCAGGCCATCAATTGTCTGGCCAATCACATTAAACAGGCGGCCCTTGATCTCATCACCGGTAGGCATGGAAATAGGTTCTCCGGTATTGATCACATCCATTCCACGGCGAAGGCCGTCGGTTGAATCCATGGCAATAGTCCGTACGGTACTTTCGCCAATATCCTGCTGGCATTCCAGAACAATTACAGTACCCTCTTTATTGGTTACTTCAAGTGCATCATAAATATTCGGAAGATATGACTCATCATCAAAGGCTACATCAACTACCGGACCGATAACCTGTGAGATAACGCCTTTTGCTTTTTCGTTCATAATATTCAGGGAAATTTTTCGCAAAGATAAAATATTATATGATTCTCTATAAGCCGGGGAAGGGTTTTTTTAGAATTTTTCCAAATAAGGAATTCAACTAATGGACCTCAAAGCCTCATAGTCATTTTGACTAAAGGGAAGTAAAAGTGCATTTAATTATTTCTTAAAAAACTTCCTCTGGAAAACGATCAGTATGAACACTCCCGTGGTTATAGCCGAGTCGGCAATATTAAAAACAGGACGGAAAAAGATAAATGAGTCGCCACCTTTCCACGGAAACCATTCCGGATAGGTTCCATACAGGATAGGAAAGTAGAACATATCGACAACCTCACCATGAAGGAACCCTCCGTATCCTCCGCCCTCAGGCAAAAAGCTTGCAATGGTATGAAAGCTGCTCTGTGAAAATAGCAAGCCATAAAACGCACTGTCGACAATATTGCCTAGTGCACCGACAAAGATCAGTGAAATACTAAAGATCAGGCCTTTGTTTGAGCGCATCCGGGACAGATAGAAAAGATACCATCCAATGATAATGATAGCAATTATCCTGAAGATGCTGAGTGCAAGTTTCCCAAATCCACCACCCAGGGTCATGCCGAAAGCCATGCCTTCATTTTCCGTAAAATGTATCAGGAACCAGTTACCAATAACAGAATACTCCTGCCCAAGGTACATATTGGTTTTGGTCCAGACCTTTAAAACCTGGTCAACCAGCAATACAATGAAAATTGTAAGGAAGATTATATAAGACCTTTTCACAATATATTCCGGATTATCAGAAGTGTATATAATAAATAATAAGAATTGCTGCCGGAATATTACTTATACTGATTCTTCTTGGCATCAATGCTCAGTGTAGCATGGGGTACGCTTCTCAGGCGCTCCTTAGGGATCAGTTTTCCGGTTGCCCTGCAAATACCATAGGTTTCATTCTCGATCCTGACAAGTGCATTTTCCAGGTTCTGAATAAACTTACTTTGCCTTGCTGCCAGCCTGCTATTCTCCTCTTTAGAGAGTACCTGATAGCCTTCTTCAAGCACCTTAAAGGTTGGAGAAGTATCGTTAGTACCATGCTCATTGGCATTGGTGTATGCCTCGGTAAGCAACTCCAGATCGTTGCGGGCTTTTTCCAGCTTATTATCAATAATCGCTTTGAATTCCGCAAGTTCCTCATCGGAATACCGTGTTTTTTTCTCGTCTTTATTTTCCTTCTTTGCCATAACTCCTACTATTTAGAATTACACAATCAGACCTTCTCTATTATAATACGTGCCTCAAGCTTGTCTGCAAGTTCAACCCGGATAATTTGGTCTTCCGGTAGCTCTTCTGTCAGATCAAGTGATTCGGTCAGGGTCTCTGAACAAATATAGTCATAATTGTTCTGGATTGCTTCACTTATTTTACTGTTTTTTTCAATTTTCAGGATGATCTTGTCCGTAACCTCAAAACCTTTGTCTTTACGAAGGTTCTGTATCCTGTTCACGAGGTCACGGGCAATGCCTTCCTCAATTAATTCCGGTGTCAGGGTAACGTCTAGAGCCACGGTTAAATTGCCCATTCCGCTGATCAGCCAACCGGGGATGTCCCGGGTAATGATATCAACATCACTTAAGAGGATCTCCACTTCCCGGCCATCTATCCCGATCATGCACTTTTCGTCATTCTCGATCTTTGCAATATCTTCCTCGGTGAATGCATTTACTGCAGCAGCGATCTGCTTCATCATCTTGCCATATTTAGGGCCAAGTGCCTTAAAATTGGGTTTAACACTTTTTACCAGAACACCGGTAGTATCCTGCAAATATTCAAGTTCCTTAACATTCACCTCGGAAAGAATAAGGTTTTCAACAGCTTTCAGTTGTTTCTCAAACTTTTCGTCAACCACCGGGATCATGATCTTGTTCAGGGGCTGCCTTACCCTGATATTTGACCTTTTCCTCAGCGACAATACCATAGATGAGAATTTCTGCGCCATCTGCATGCGCTCTTCCAGGTCCTTATCGATCATACTGTCATCTTTCTCCGGGAATTCAGTCAGGTGAACAGAATCCATGTTATCCCTTCCGGTAACTTCATTCAGATCGATAAACAAGCGTTCCGTGTAGAATGGTGCTATGGGTGCCGAAAGCCTGGCCACTACATTCAGGCATTTGTAAAGAGTCTGATAGGCAGATATCTTTTCACTGCTGTACTCCCCTTTCCAAAAACGCCTTCTGCTTAGCCTTACGTACCAATTGCTGAGGTGATCGTTCACAAATTCTGCGATGGCGCGACCGGCACGGGAAGACTCATAATTATTATATGCCTCATCCACAATTTCAATGAGGGAGTTCAATTCGGAAAGTATCCATCGGTCGATCTCAGGCCGCTTGTCTGCCGGAATATCATCCTCAGCATAGGTAAACCCGTCGATATTTGCATACAATGCAAAGAAAGCATATGTGTTGTAAAGAGTACCAAAGAACTTCCGTTGTACTTCCCTTATATTGTCACTATCGAATTTCAGGTTATCCCAGGGCTGGGAGTTGGTCATCATATACCATCGGGTGGCATCCGGGCCATATTGCTGGATCGTATCAAATGGGTCCACGGCATTGCCCAGCCTTTTCGACATCTTATTTCCGTCCTTATCAAGAACAAGCCCATTGGCAACGCAGGTCTTATATGACACACCATCGAACAGCATCACAGCAATGGCATGGAGTGTAAAGAACCATCCCCTGGTCTGATCAACACCCTCAGCAATAAAGTCGGAGGGGAAGTAGTTTTCCAGGTGTTTATTTTCAAAGGGATAATGGAACTGGGCATATGGCATGGCCCCGCTATCGAACCATACATCGATCAGTTCGGGTTCACGGAACATCTTCTTTCCCGACGGTGAAACCAGTATGATGTTGTCAACAAACGGCCTGTGCAGATCGAAAGTATCATAGTTTTCCTTCGACATATCACCCTTCCGGTAGCCTGCCATCGGGCTTTTATCCATATAGCCGGCTACAATCGACTTTTCAAGTTCTTCGTTCAGCTGATCGGCCGAGCCGATGCAAATTTCCTCTGTCCTGTCTTCCGTAACCCAGATCGGCAATGGGGTTCCCCAGAACCTGGACCTTGAAAGGTTCCAGTCGACCAGGTTTTCGAGCCAGTTACCGAAACGTCCGGAACCTGTAGATGCCGGCTTCCAATTAATGGTTTTATTGAGCTCTATCATGCGATCCTTATAAGCTGTGGTCTTAACAAACCAGCTGTCGAGTGGATAATACAGGATAGGCTTATCAGTCCGCCAGCAATGTGGATAGGAGTGCTCGTATTTTTCAGTTTTAAATGCCTTGTTTCCCTTCTTGAGCTTTACGATGATATCGATATCCACAGGATCAGCAGCATTTTCAGGATCGTAATCCGCTGCATATTCATTTTTTACGTAACGGCCGGCAAATTCTCCCATGGCTTCAACAAACCTGCCTTGCTTGTTGACCATGGTTAGTGAACCAATGCCATTTTCCCTGCCTACCTTGAAGTCATCTGCACCAAAGCTCGGTGCAATGTGCACGATGCCGGTACCATCTTCAGTGGTAACAAAATCGGCAGTCACTACCCTGAAGGCATCCCCGTCTTCGGGTTGGGCATAAGGCAGCAATTGTTCATAATTGATACCTGCCAATTCTGCTCCGCTATATTCACCAACCACCTTGAAAGGAATTGCTTTTTGTCCCGATTCATATTCATCCAGGCTCAATTCAGCATTTTTTTCGGGAAAATAGCTGCCAAAAAGATCTTTGGCAACAATCACAGTGATCGGCAGGCCGGTATAAGTATTATATGTCTGCACCAGCTGGTATTTTATCTTTTTCCCAACAGCCAGGGCAGTGTTGGAAGGAAGTGTCCAGGCTGTAGTGGTCCACGCCAGGAAGTACATATCGCCATGAGTGTTCCTGAAGAGGAAGACAGACTTTTCATCCTTCACCACCTTAAATTGTGCAACAACAGTAGTATCCTTAACGTCACGATAGCATCCGGGGAGGTTAAGCTCGTGTGAGCTCAGGCCGGTTCCCGCGGCGGGTGAATACGGTTGTATGGAGTACCCCTTATAAAGGAGCTTTTTGTCATACAGTTTCTTCAGCAGCCACCATACCGTTTCAATATATTTGTTATCGAATGTGATATAAGGGTTATCCAGATCAACCCAATACCCCATTTCCACTGTCAGCTCATCCCATTGGTCTTTATATTTCATCACCTCGGTACGGCAGGCCCGGTTATAATCTTCCACACTGATCTTGCTGCCGATGTCTTCCTTGGTAATGCCCAGGGTTTTTTCAAC
>JAGLEK010000592.1 GCA_023145125.1 Bacteroidales bacterium
CTGGATCCCAGCTCCCCCCAATTCAACCAGTTCAACTAATTCAACCAATTCAACCAATTCAGAAACGCAAAACAAAATTTTCTTTTGCTATATTCTCTTTAAAAAGTAAAATTCCTGTCCTGAACAAATCAATGGATACGGTCACAGATTCATGCTTCCTGATCTCATCCCATGCCTCTTCCATCCCTTTCGACCAGTGGATGTCATCGATCACAACCATACTGCCGGGATGTAATTTAGGTAATATCTGACTGAAGTAATCCAAAGTTGGTTTTTTTCTATGGTTTCCATCGATGAGAACAAAATCAAGCTTATCGAAATCACTCACTGTCTTTGCGAGTAAATGATTAAAATTACCCATGACCAGCTCAATGTTCCCAATCCCCATATGGTTGAAGTTCTCCCGTGCTTTCTCAGCGATCACCGCACAGCCTTCAATTGTTACAATATTGCTTTTTGGTGCTGCAGCGGCAATATACAGTGTGCTGATTCCCATCGCGGTGCCTACTTCCAGTATCTCATCAGGCTCAGTGTATTTAACCAAACGGTATATCAGGGCTCCAAATTTCGGGCTGATGGAAGAGCCGCGGGTAATGCTGCGTACCTGCCTGAACCTTGTCTTGTATTCATTTTGGCCGGCTCCGGTGCCAAAATCAGTCGTTTCAAGCAGGCTTCTTTGCCTGAGTAACAATGATCTCTGTTTTTCTATACGGGAGAATGCCGCCTGAGGGTTTTTATCAAGGATAAGCCCGGTATAGAATTTAAACACAAAAGGGGAGTGCACCTTGAATTTTGATCTTGCACTCAAGCTGTATTTAAAGTATCGAACGGCAGTCCTTAATTTACGGGAGATCATTTTAATTAAAAGCTAGTTTGTTAAAATAAAATATGGTTCGTTTGCCTCCTGAAATTCGGTTATTCTTAATCTTCTGATATCCAAAGCAAATAAAATAGTTCTGATACCAGTGGATCATTTTGCTTCCAAGGTCCTCCATCAGCTTGTCACCTTTATATTTGCTCTCAATGCTGATATTCTGGAGGGGGTTGTCACTTTCCGGACTTCCGGCCATTTTGTAATACAGGTGGTTTTCACTGCTGTAAAAAAATGCTAATTCTGTCTGGCTTGAATAGCTTTCCATGTACGTTACCAGATTGAATGTCATGATATTCCTGATCTCTATCCCATCATCCCAAATTAATTGCCCGTCAGGGGAAAATGCCGCTGCAATACCGGAAATATATTTATAACCGTCGAATACGGTATAGGTCTGCGGAATCGCCCTTCCGTAATAATCATAATACATACTAGTTTCGGTTCTGTATTCCGGGTAATAAGCTTCCGACAACAGAACATAATTGCCCATAAATGGTATTACATCATGGAGGATAAGGGTATAATCGAGGGAATATTCCCCTCCCTGTTTTTTTTGTTTTTCTGCTTTCTTTCTCAGGTCGGCAATTGTTTTGCTGCTCAATGCACGATACATCTCTTCAAACTCCAGGAAGTTATAATAATTGATGAATTCCTGCTTTTCGCCAATGAATTTTGTTATAAAATACCCGGCCGATTCAAGTCCGGCATCATCTTCATCTCCTCCGATCCTGGATGCGTTATTACTGTACGTTCCCATTATCAACAGGGTGTCGCCTGCCGTGCTGGCAATCCTTGCCTCATTGATCACCTTTCCCTCGATGGCAGGATTAATACGATAGGTTCTTTCAATATTACCATCCGGGCCAAACCGAAGGGCCAAAATGGCATTTTGTTTTTTACCAAGATAGTTTTCCAAAATGATGAGCATCTGTTTTTTATCCTGGTCGAAACTTATCTCCTGGATGATATTCAAGCCTTCAAGCTCAGGTTTTATTTCTTTGGATGAGCCTGCAGACAGGTCAATAAGGATGAACAGAGGTTCAAACCTCGTATTGTTGAATGCAATAACAGCATTCCCATCATGGATGCTAAAATGTATTGCTTCTGATTTCTCCGGGGCGAGTCCGTTGATCAGGGAAAATGTGTTAAGTCCGTAATTAACCGTAAGGATCTGAATATTATGGTCTGATCGTTGCTTGTCAGCATCATGAAAGAGCAGATACATATTATTCCCGTCGCTGCTGAAGCCTTTGAATTTAGCACCCTCTATCAGTGCAGTATCGGCAAGCCATTTTTGCATCAGGTTCTTATCATAAAAAGCAAAATGCCACAGGCGTGTGTCAAGTTTGCTGCCTTTTTTATCACTCTCAAAAAATACCAGAAGCCCGTTTTCTCCGCATGGCACCAGGTTGTAGCTTTCCATGTCGAGATTGGCATTCAGCTCAACCCTGAGAGGATTGTCCCGCTGTGCATAGCCTTGCATGAATGTGCCCATGCAGAGAAGCACAAAAAATATGCTGCTTAGATAATACTTCATTTTAATTCAAGCGCATTGTCATACACAATATTAACACTTTTTTCGCTGAAATATTTGAAGGCAATATAAAAAAAGGACCCTGCCGATGATGGCCAGCAGGGTCCGGTATAAAGGTGGATTACCTTAACTATTTTTCAATCACCAGCTTTTCAATGCCGGTGTTTCCGTTTTGATCGGTAAAATGAAGCAGGTAAATGCCATTCCTGATGCCGGCAAGGTCAATATTTGTTGAGCCGGTAAAGCTTTGCTTATCCATAACTTTTGTTCCCAGTAATGAATATATCTGCAGACTGAGCGACAGCTCAGCATCAGTTGTGATATTAACAGTGTTCACTGCAGGATTGGGATAGATATTAAGCTGTGCAGTGAAATTATTTTGCTCACCAAGGCCTGTACCTCCGGTACCTGTGATCAATATCTCATCCACTTCCCAGGTAGCTGACTCGGAATTGGTTGATGTGAACTTGAAAGCAATGTAAACATCTTCACCATCAATTTCTGAGATATCGATGTCACCGCTGGAAATCCATTCAAAGTAACCGGTTGAGGTTTCAAAAGTAAGGGTTTCCCAAGTAGCTGTTGTAGGATCAACACCATCGTAATCGTTTGATATCAATGCTTCCAGTGCAGGGCCGTCATAAGCATCCGCATTATAAAAATTTATTACTTCATTCGTATAATTATCGAAATTCATGGGAGGAGATATCAGCCAGTCTTCATTAGCATAGGTCTGGCCGGCAAAGCCACTCATTTTTGCACATGGTGTATCTCCAACGCCATGGGTATCATCTATTTCCCACACCTGCTCACCGCTAACACTGATACGACTCCAATTGCCCCAGCCATCATTAAAGTTTTCTGATTCAATAATGGTAACATCAGCTGTCGTTGCTGTGGAAGCAGGAGGTGTTCCGTCATTTTTATAATCGATATCAGCACCACCATTTGTATATGGAAATATTTTAAAATAGTATGGTGTGTTACCTTCCAGATCAAAGAAGGTGCATTGTTCCACACCATAAGAGATATTCAGTGCTCCGGAACCATCTGAAAGGTCAATGTCGTCGGCAACCGCTGTGCCATCTACAGGAGCTGTAATATTATCTTCGGTACTGGCCAGGATAAGGTATGCGCTTGGCAATTGATCTCCGATTGCATCGGTCCATGCAATATTGATGCTAATACCCATTGCCAGGGCATCAAAGCCCGTTGGATAATTGCTTGGTTCGGGAGTGATCCCTGCGGCCATAAAGCTGAAATCATCATAATAGACCAATCCTCCAGTGTTATTGTCTTCATGGTATACCCTCACCTCGAACCTGAACCCGTCAGCATTGGCCGGGGCTGTGAGTGCAACAGTAAAAAGTTGCCAGTCGGGGTTATCGGTAGAATATGTTCCCGGGCGCAGCTCATCTGCGTGATCAGGAATGGTGGAACCACCCTCCAGCCAGTATGACCAGATCCTGGTTTTGGCGTCGGTCACATTGTCGAGGAAATAATAGCTGATGGTGTAATTGGCACCACCCACGATACCGCTGATATTTTGCTGAAAATCTTGTGTGCCACTGTCTGAAGATGTATGTCCGGCAGAATAAGTTCCACCGTGTATCGGTGTCGTTGCCTGTGAAATGCTCTCTGCATTGTCCCAGCTGGTGGGGTTGTTCGGGTCATCCCATAATTCCAGGTCGCCATTCACAACCAGTTCCTGTGCATTGCTGATGCCGGTTGGAACAATGATAAAGGCGGCCAGTGTAAGTAAAATGTATAAGTTTTTCATAGGTAAAGGATTTATTGATTCATTATTTATCAGAATGGAAAGCCATTTTTACCCGGAGGTAAAAATGACTTTCTCCTGACAAGATTATTTGTTATTTAATTATTAGTTTTCCTGTTTTCAACAACTTGCTTTCAGTCAGGTACCTGACGAAATAGATCCCTGCATCCAGATGATCGATGTTGATCACAGTGGTTCCATCCTGGATACGGTTTTCGAGGATTTGCCGGCCGGTGAGTGAATAGATGCTCAGGGTGAGCACTTCACCGGTGGCATTTTCAATATTCAGGATTCCGTAAGCCGGGTTAGGATAGATCTTGATCAGCCCGTCAGCATCCATTTCACTTATGCCAATGGGATGGACATCGATATAATCTGCCTTCAGCATGACGTCTTCACCATAGTCATTGGCAACAGTGAGAGTAACATCATACAGTCCAACTGCTGCGTAAACGATCGGTTCCGGATTTTCGAGCATTGAGGTTGAAGGGGTTCCGCCTTCAAATTCCCATGACCAGCTGGTGATGGTACCTGTTGAGAGGTCGGTGAAAGTTACTTCCTGTCCGACGGCCGGATTGGTAGCATCTGCCTCAAAGCCTGCAACTGGTGCAAAGTCAACAGAAATGTAATCTGTTTTCGTTAAAACAGAGGTTTCGCCGAAATCATTTTCAACTTCCAGTGTAACATCGTAGGCTCCCTGTGTATCGTACAGGATACCTGTTGGATTCTGATCTGTGGAGGTTCCCGGCGTACCGCCTTCAAAAGTCCACAGCCATGAAACCATAGTCCCTCCGCTTGAAAGATCAGTGAAGTCAGCAGTACCGCCTACCACGATGGTTGTATCTGCTGCTTTGAAGTTTGCAGTTGGCATAATGAATGCACACCCGGCCAAAGGTGTTGCCCAGATACTGTCACCGATTGAGTTGACAGCTGCAAATTCAGTAGAAGCTGCCCAATTTTCTGCCAGTCCATTGTCAAGGTACGGGTCACAAAGGGTGAGTGAAGGCCCGAAGCCATCGGCCAGTGTATCCCATGGGAAATGATCATCATATCTTACTGAATCTACAAACATTCCCCCATCGTCGACCAGTTGGATAAGTTCACCTGAATTGCTGAGGGCGCCACTTGTCCATTCGTAGGCCACGACCCCGAATGTATTCATCATGGCTACAGAGTTGACTGATACCACCAGGTATTCAGCCGGATCCAGCATAACTGCCGGAAACACATAGCTGACGCCGTTGATAAACTCAAAACCGGTAAGATCAACCGGATCAAGGCCATTGTTATACAGTTCAATGAATTCGAGTGAATCTATTCCGGCTTCAGGTGGGTTATACATGATCTCGGTGATCACGATCTTTGGTTGTACATATGGTTCAACGATTGAGAAAGTATTTTGGCTTTCCCCGACCGGGCCGCTGCTCATGTCAGAGATACGTATGACGTAGTCATCGCCAGGGGCCTGGCCGTTCATGACAGTCCAGGTAAAAGCTAATGCGCCAGAAGAGATATTGCTGCCAACAAGTTGAGGGGCCCATGTATTGGTATCAATAAGATCGATTCTTACCTGGCCCATATAGTTTATAGTATCCCACGTAATTTCGTGTACAGATCCCTGTTCCCATATTTCCCCTCCTGAAGGTGAGGTCACATAGATGGTCGGATCATCCGGAAAGTTTCTCCATCCTGGTGTACCCAGCTCAGACTGCAGGCTGGCAGCCCAGTTCTCACCGAGTTCGTTATCAAGGGAGGGATCGAGCAATGATAACGAAGGACCACTGCCATCAGGTTCTGTTGGCCAGGGACTACCATCATCATAAGGTACGAAATCTCCCTGTAGTCTTCCTAAACTGAAAAGGTTCACATCGTCTCCGCCATTATTCAGGGCAAAGCCTCCCTGAAGAGTTCCATCCAGGTCAGGGACGAATGGGAAATTTCCAGAGGTATATACAGAAATTGTGTAATACTGTCCTGGGGCGAGGACCGTTCCACTTGGGATGGCGACGGGTGTATGAGAGGGATCACTATCCTGAACAAACCATCCTCCGACTTCGATATCGCCAGTTGTATTATTAAACAGTTCAATCCATTCTTCATCATCACCAATTGAGTTATACATGATCTCGTTGATAACAACATCGCCAGGCTCATAGGAATCTACAAGCACCATAACATTGTCGAGCTCCCAGGTTTTGGATCCGTCGGTGGGATTAGAATAATATACAAAAGCAATATGAACCTCGGTATCAATACCCGAAAGGTCTATGTTTCCTGAACTTACCCATGTCCAACCGCCGGGTGAAAGTGTGGCTGTAAGGTCATTCCAGGTGGCTGTTGACGGATCTCCGCCGTCGTCATAATTGGTAGAGTATTTAACTTCCAGTTCAGGCCCAGAATAGTTACATGTATTCATGAAAGTTAGATTAGGGTTGATGGCCCCATCAAGGTCGAAACGCGGAGATATCAGCCAGTCTTCATTATCCTGTGCTCCATTGTCATATCCTGACATCAGGGCGCAGTTACTTCCTCCTATACCGAAAGAATTGTCGCGATCCCATACCTGATCTCCAAGCATGTTCACAGTATCCCATGCCATCCAGCTCCAGTCAAAGTCCTCGTAAAGCAACAATGAAGTAGTCTCCGCGGTAGCTTCAGGATATGTACCATCCGTTTTGAAATCTATATCAGTACCGCCATTCGTATAAGGGAATATGGCGAAATAATATATTGTGCTTGTGGCAAGATCAGTAAAAGTAAAAGTCTCGTTGCCAAATGCTACATTCTTGGCTCCGGCACCATCGCTCAGGTCAAGGTCATCTGAAACAGGTGTTCCGTCTACCGGGGCAACAATGTCGTCAGCTTCGCTGATAAATACAACATATGCACCTGGCAACTGGGCTCCCGTTGCATCTGTCCAGCTTGTTTCAACTGTATTACCCATATCCATTGCGCCAAAATTGGTAGGATAGTTGCTTGGTTCCGGTAAAGGACCGCTGCTGAGGCTCTGGCCGGTATTTAATGCTCCTTCAGTTGAAGTAATTGGCCCCCCCCAGGTGAAGGAACTGTAAACAGTTCCGTTACCATTAAGTTGTAGAGAAACTCCAAGTGGAGTTGTGTTCGGTTCGGAAACACCAATGTCTACTGATGTTAACCCATTTGCGGCACCTTCAGTCGCAGTTAATGTTCCTTCATAACTTAATAGTTGTCCAGCTATATGGGTGCCATTATAGCTTAATCCCATCCCATCTGCAGAGCCATTTTGAATTCCTCCGTCAGTTGTGTAATTAAAATAGTAGAATGTAAAATTACCCACAGTATTCCCAACTGTATAAGTATCAAGTGTTCTAGAGTTATATATTGTGCCGACATCTCTGTGCAAATCTACCTGGAATAGTGAAAGGGTGTAACTGCCGGGATTTTCAATGATAACTTCGAGGATTTCATTTTGGTCACCTCCGGTATTATCATAATGGAATTCGTTGATCCATGCATTCTGCCCCTGAACATTAAGGGCAAAGAGGGCTAGTAAAGCCACTAAAAGTGTAGTGATCTTTTTCATAAAATATGTATTTAGAAGTTAGGTTTTACTGAAGAATACCAATTCTTACAATATACAAAATTGGTGATTTTTAGGCAAATTATAAAGAGGGTAGGGTTAAATTTTTGTTAACAATGGTGAATAACGGCCCTTCGGGAGTGCCGAGTGCCGAGTGCCGAGTGATGAGTGCC
>JAGLEK010000593.1 GCA_023145125.1 Bacteroidales bacterium
TCCAAGTATTCCAAGTACTCCAAGTACTTCAAGTACTTAACAAAGTTTCGCAAACAAACCATGCCGCCCTGCCATCGCCATAAAGGGGAGGGAAAGAGGCAGGTGGGTTTTTAAGGAAATGTTGATAAGCAGAAAGTATATTTTCCCGGTCGGCATCAGTGATCACCGCAGTGCCGTTTTCCACGATCTCGACCCATTCGGTTTCCGGGCGTAAAATGATGCAGGGCTTGTGATAGAAGTAAGACTCCTTCTGTACCCCACCTGAATCGGTAATGATCATTGACGAATGCTTCTCCAGCATGATCATCTCCAAAAAAGATACCGGCGGGATCATTATTATATTTTTCGATGAGCGGATGCCATCAAGCAGAGTGTTGTCAAGATGCCGGTCAATCATTTTCAAAGTCCTGGGATGAAGCGGCAATACAATTGCTTCCCCGTAATCCGTTGCAATTCTCAGTATGGAAGAAAAAATGGCATTCAGGCGTTCAGCGATATCTGTATTATTATCCCGGTGGATGGTAGAAAGGATAAATCTTTTACCTGTCAGTTCGAGTTTCTTTAATATGCCGGTTTGCTGCTCAGCAATTTCAGAGAAGAACAGTGCATTATCGTACATCACGTCACCGCAATGAAACACTCCGGGGTGGTCAATATTGTAAGGCGGAGTTGAGTTTGCGGAGAAGCCTTCCCTTGACAGGTTTTCAAGGCCGGCCTGTGTAGGGCTGAAAAGCAGGGTGGAACAATGATCGCATGTGATACGGTTGATCTCTTCCGGCATTGATTTGTTGAACGACCTCAGTCCGGCCTCTATATGTGCTACCGGTATTCCAAGCTTTACTGCCGCAACGGCGCCTGCAAGCGTGGAATTAGTATCACCATATAATACCAGGTAGTCAGGGCTTTCCTTTTCGATAACCTCCTCAATGCCACGGATCATGGCTGCGGTTTGCTTCCCATGTGAGCCTGATCCGACATTAAGGTTATAATCAGGTGGTGGTATACCCATCTCATCAAAAAATACCTGCGACATATTATCATCATAATGCTGTCCGGTATGCAGGATGATCTCATTGATCCTGTCCGCATAATCCGTCCTGATAGCTCTGGACAGAGCAGCGGCTTTGATGATTTGTGGCCGGGCGCCGATGATTGTGAGGATTTTTAGCATTAGTTTGGTTTGGTATTCAAAGATAACCGAAATTATTTCATTTTAGTTTATTGGGGTATGACTTTGTGACTTTGAGACTTTATGACTTATAGACTATGTGACTTGAGGAATAGAATTCATTAAAAATTAAAAATTTAACATTAAAAATTTCCAACACCCAACACCCAACACCTAAAGCAAACCCTCATCCGCAAAACTAAAATAACTCCCTTCCCCAACAATGATATGATCTATCACCGGGAGGTCGAGAAATGAGCCTGCTTTCTTTAGCTTCTGGGTCAGGCGGATGTCGGACTCGCTGGGTTTGATGTTCCCGGAGGGATGATTGTGGCATAGTATAACAGAGGCGGCATACTGTTCGAGGGCTGTTTTGAAGATCTTCTTGGGATCAGCCACCGTTCCGGATAGCCCGCCCTGGCTGATGCAGATGCTGTTCAGTATCTTGTTTCCCCTGTTCAGCAGCAGTATCCAGAATTCTTCATAACTCGAATCCTGTAGCAGAGGTTTGAAAAGTGTATATACATCTCTGCTGCATGATACCTTTTTTCGGGCAAGGCTTTCTTCAGAACCTGAGCGGTTGGCCAGCTCCAGGGCAGCGATCAGGGTAACAGCCTTTGCTTTGCCAATGCCTTTGTGCCTGGTAAGGTCGGCAACGGAAAGGCGTGATAGTTCTTTCAATTTTCCGGCACTGTTATCAAGTATGCGTTTAGATAATTCTACCGCTGAATAGTCCCTGGTTCCCGTGCCCAATAAAATAGCGATAAGCTCAGCATTGCTGAGGGCGCGTTTGCCCTTGATCTGTAATTTTTCACGTGGGCGGTCATCTTCAGCCCAGAGCCTGATAGGTATGTTTTTGTGATAGTCAGTCATAGTCCCTCCTGACTATTAATACCCAAAAACAAAAAAAGTCCCACCTTTAACAGGTGAGACTTTTCAAGAAAATATATTTTTTACTACATAGAGTTGACGTGCCTGGTTAATTTTGATTTGAGGTTTGCAGCCTTATTCTTGTGAATGATAGACCTTCTTGCAACCTTATCAATAAGGGCCATGATGCCCGGAAGTTGTTCTTCTGCTACTTTCTTATCATCCAATGCTCTGAACTGCCGTACGGCATTTCTCATGGTCTTGCCATAGAAACGGTTATGAATCCTTCTTTTCTCAGTTTGCCTGATCCTCTTTATCGCTGATTTGTGATTAGCCATAGGTTCTGAATTATTCTTTTTGTGTTAATCCCATTCAAATTGGGGGTGCAAAGATAAATATAATTCCGGAAATCAAAAAATTTTATGCAAAAATAGTATTTAACACATTGATAGCCTCAATATCGTTGGTTTTTCATTATTGAGATCAGCCTGCATCCTCTCAAAAACTCTACCATCTTGTAAAGAATCTTATTTGTTCGTATATTAGTTCGCCTTTAATCCTTCTGAACCTATTATAAACTAAAACCAAATAATCATGAATGCACATCTGAAAATCTTTTTAAGCATCTTTTTAATGATGCCACTTATTGCTTTTTCACAAAACTGTGTTGACTTTGAATCGCAAGCTATGGGAAAACAATATGGCAACGGGATCAATTCGATCGGTGATGAGATCTTTACAGAAAATGATATCCCCGTCACGGTTGAATACTTTGAATGGATCGGTGGCGGCGGTACTTTTGGCAA
>JAGLEK010000594.1 GCA_023145125.1 Bacteroidales bacterium
TCAAGGGTTTCAGATGAAAGGCTGTTGAAGTCGTCACCAACCAGCAACAGGAGAACATCTCCGGCATTAAGCCTCACCGCACCGATCTTGCCACTGACCTTTTCACCGTTTCTATGGATAGCAATAATGGCTGCATCATATTTTCCCCTGAAGTTGGTTTCCTTTACTGTTTTTGAGATCAGTGTAGAATTATGTGAGATCACTATTTCCAGGACTTCGGTGTGTGGTTTTTTCACAAACATGCCAACCTGCGAAAGTTGCAGCCCGGAATTAGCATCGATCATCTCTACGATAGTCTGGGTATCTCCTGCAAAGAGAAGCGTATCTCCATCCAAAATCAATGTTGCCGGTGATACCGGCCTGATCACCTCCGACCCCCTGATGATCTCAGCCAGAAACAAACCCTTCAGGTTACGAAGGCCTGCCTCAACAACACTCTTTCCTACAATATCGGATCCCTTCCTGACAATAACCTCCACCATATACTCCCTCGACTTGGTAGAAAAGTCGTCCATGGCATCCTTCCTTACCGGAAGCAGCTTCTCAGCAAAAAAGATCAGGTAGATCATCCCGATAAATATCATCGGCACCCCCACGATGGAGAAGTCAAACAGCCCCAGGGATTTAAATTCGGGAAATACTGTCTGATCCTCAACCAATCCATTTACGATAAGGTTGGTAGAAGTCCCTATCAGGGTGGCACAGCCGCCAAGAATGGCCGCATACGACAGTGGGATCAGCAGTTTGGATACGGGAATATTGTTTTTTTTGCCCCAGCGATAGAGGTAGGGCATCATAATGGCCACAAGAGGTGTATTGTTGAGAAAAGCAGAGAAACCGCCTACCAGGATGCTCATCCGCCACATAAAGCCTTTGTAAGATCTGGATTTTCTGAACATTTTGTCGAAAAGAATGGCAACCACCGAGGTCTTTCGGATCATATCGCCAATAATCAGCAACAACAGGATGATGGCGATCTGCTCATTCGCAAAACCCAGCATGATCTCTTTTGGAGTGAGAATACCGAACAGCCCTAAAACAATTACCCCCGTGGCAAAGGTAAAACCCGGCCCCATGATCCCACGATACAGGGTTACAATGATGAAAAGGAGTACAATAAGGACAAGAATGGTGTCAAAATAGTTCATAACCTGGCATTTCAAATTGGCTTCACAGGGCTTGTACCGGCTTTTATTATTGGGAAGTTTCTATTACTTTTGCAGAAATTTCCAGTGCATACAAATATATGGAAAAAGCAGATAAACATATTTATCCTGTATTTAATAAGATTCTTAAACGCTCAGATAAAGAAATACTCCTGAATCAAAAAGGGAAAGTGATCTGGCTTAGCGGATTATCAGGATCGGGGAAAACGACCATTGCCAAAGGGCTTGAAAAGGCACTCCACCAGAGAGGCTTTATATGTCAGGTACTGGATGGAGACAATATCCGCTCCGGGATCAATAACAACCTGGGTTTTTCCCTCGAAGACAGGCTGGAAAATATCAGGAGGATCTCAGAGGTCTCCAAGTTATTCATTAACTGTGGCATTATCACCATTAATAGTTTTATCAGCCCTACCGATAAGATAAGGGCCCTGGCAAAAGATATCATTGGCGCCGAAAACTTTATAGGTGTGTTTATCAATGCTCCGGTATCGGTATGTGAGCAAAGGGATGTGAAAGGCCTGTATAAAAAGGCCAGGGCCGGAGAGATCAAGAACTTTACAGGTGTAGATACCGTATTTGAACCTATGGAAAATGCGGAAGTGGAAGTCAGGACCAACAAGATGAGCGCTGCTGATGCTGTTGAAAAGATCATGCATTATGTTCTGCCATATATTTCCATGCAGGACAATAAGGAATAGACTATGGAACAGATAAAGAAATATAACCTGAACCATTTGAGGGAACTCGAAGCGGAATCAATATACGTGTTGAGGGAAGTGGCTGCACAGTTTGAAAACCCTGCATTGCTTTTTTCCGGGGGTAAGGATTCCATTATTCTTGTTCACCTCTCAGTGAAGGCATTCTGGCCTGCCAGAATTCCTTTTCCGTTGGTACATATAGATACAGGCCACAACTTTGAAGAAACCATTGTTTTTCGTGATGAGCTTACCAAAAAGATCGGTGCGCAGCTGATCGTTGGCTCTGTACAGGAAAGTATCGATGAAGGCAAAGCGGTGGAAGAAACCGGTTACAATGCAAGCCGGAACCTGCTTCAGACCACAACCCTTCTGGATACCATTGAAAAGAATAAGTTTGATGCAGCCATCGGTGGCGGCCGCCGTGATGAAGAAAAGGCCAGGGCAAAAGAACGGTTTTTCTCCCATCGTGACGAATTCGGGCAGTGGGATCCGAAAAACCAACGGCCGGAACTCTGGAACATCTTCAATGGTAAGAAAAACATGGGCGAGAATTTTCGTGTGTTCCCCATCAGCAACTGGACGGAGATGGATGTGTGGCAGTATATCTACATGGAAAATATTGACATTCCCGACCTTTATTATACCCATGTACGGGAAGTTTTTAAACGCGACGGGGTTTGGCTGGCCAATGCCCCTTTCATGACCAGAAAACCTTCAGAAAAGGTTGAGCGGTTAAGGGTCAGGTGCAGAACCATTGGTGATATTTCATGTACGGGGCTTACAGAATCAATGGCAGACTCACTGGAAGAGATCATTCAGGAAATTGCTGCAACAAGGATCACAGAGCGTGGAGGAAGAGCAGATGACAAGCGCTCGGATGCAGCCATGGAGGATCGTAAAAAAGAAGGATATTTTTAGTAAGAGGCTGTAAAATTATTGCAAACATTAGCATTATGATGCAAGAAGAAGAATTCTCAAGCAAGGCATATCTCGACATGGAACTATTGCGCTTCACCACCGCTGGTAGTGTTGATGATGGCAAAAGCACTTTGATAGGGCGCTTGCTATATGATAGCAAATCCATATTTGAAGACCAGTTGGAGGCCGTAAAACGGGCATCCATCAAAAAAGGCAATGAAACGGTCGACCTTTCGCTCCTTACCGATGGCCTGAGGGCTGAAAGAGAGCAGGGAATCACAATCGATGTGGCATATCGTTATTTTGCAACCCCCAAAAGGAAATTCATCATTGCCGATACTCCGGGACATGTTCAATATACACGAAACATGGTTACCGGCGCTTCAACAGCCAATGCCGCCATCATTCTCATCGATGCCCGAAACGGGGTTACGGAACAAACACACAGGCATACTTTTATCGCTTCTCTTCTCATGATACCCCATATTGTGGTTTGTGTTAATAAAATGGACCTGGTCGACTACACTGAGGAAGCTTATGAAGAGATCAAGAATAACTTTAGTGACTTTGCGGCGAAACTTGCAGTAAAAGATGTCCGTTTTGTACCTATCAGTGCCCTAAAGGGTGATAATGTGGTTGAAAAATCAAAAAAAATGCCCTGGTACCATGGTGGAACTCTGCGATATATACTGGAGAATATCCACATTGGCAGCGACCACAATCATATCGACGCCAGATTTCCGATTCAGTATGTTGTGAGGCCACAACGTGATGAATTTCATGATTTCAGGGGCTATGCCGGCAGGGTAGCCGGTGGTGTATTCAGGATTGGCGAACGGGTTAAGGTATTGCCTTCAGGTTTTACTTCCAAAGTTAAATCCATTATAAGCCATACAAAGGAATTAAAGGAAGCTTTCCCTCCTATGTCAGTGATCATTACCCTGGAAGACGATATTGACATCAGCCGTGGTGACATGATAGTAAAAGAAAATAACGGACCAAAGATTGGCCAGGATCTCGATATTATGATGTGCTGGATGAGCGAAAAACCTATGATGCTCAATGGAAAGTATGCCATCAAGCATACCACTGCTGATGCGCGCTGCCTGATAAAAGATGTGAAATATAAGGTGAATGTAAATACCCTCGAAAAAGTGACTGATGATAAGAGCATTGGCCTGAATGAGATTGCAAGGGTTTCCATCCGGACAACTAAGCCACTGTTTTATGACTCTTACAGGCAGAACAGGAAAACCGGGGCGATCATTCTCATTGATGAAGCCACAAATACTACTGTTGGTGCAGGTATGATCGTTTAGGACAGAAATTAATTTTATGGAAAAAGAATATTTCTCACACGAAAGCGCCATCATAGATAACGGTGCACGTATTGGCAGGGGAACAAAAATCTGGCATTTTTGCCATGTTATGGGAAAAAGTGTTCTGGGTGAGCATTGCAACCTTGGACAGAATGTATTTGTTGCTGATGAAGTTGTATTGGGAAATAATGTGAAGGTACAGAATAATGTTTCTATCTATTCAGGGGTGGTCTGTGAAGACGATGTGTTCCTTGGCCCCTCAATGGTTTTTACCAACATTAAGAATCCAAGAAGTGCTGTGGTGAGAAAAGGGGAATACGCAAAGACCCTGGTAAAAAAAGGTGCATCGATAGGGGCAAATGCAACCATTATCTGTGGAAATGATATTGGACGCTTTTCCTTTATTGCTGCCGGCTCGGTCATTACCAGGGAGGTGCCTGATTATGCCCTTATGATCGGATGTCCTGCTCAACATAAAGGATGGATGAGTGAGTACGGACACAGGCTTGAATTTGATGACAGGGGAATGGCGGTTTGCCCCGAAAGCGGTGAGCGATACGAATTGAAAAACAGTAAGGTTAAAAAAGTAAAATAAACAAAACCATGGTCCAACAGGATGGAATTCACAATTTTGCATTGATCGGGGCTGCCGGCTATATCGCCCCCCGTCATATGCGTGCGATGAAAGATACCGGCAACAACCTTGTTGCGGCATTGGATAAGTTCGACAGTGTGGGGATCATAGACAGCTTTTTCCCTGAGTCAGCATTCTTTACCGAAACAGAACGCTTCGACAGGCATATGGACAAATTGCGCAGAAAAGGCGAACAAAAGATCGATTATGTATCGATATGCTCACCCAACTATCTGCATGATGCACATATCCGCCTGGCCCTCAGGAATGAGGCCAATGCCATTTGTGAAAAGCCGATAGTGCTTAATCCATGGAATGTTGATGCTCTGTCGGAGATAGAAAAGGAATCGGGTAAGAAGATATATACCATCCTTCAGCTCCGCCTGCACCCATCCATCATAAAGCTGAAAGAGCAGGTTGAGAAGGGCCCCAAGGATAAGATATATGACCTTGACCTGACTTATATTACGAGCCGGGGCCGATGGTATTTTATCTCCTGGAAAGGCGATGTACATAAATCGGGTGGTGTGGCAACAAATATCGGTGTGCACTTTTTTGATATGCTTACATGGATATTTGGTGATATCAAGAAGAATACGGTGCATGTTTCAAATGAAGACACTGCCGCCGGATTCCTGGAACTTGATAAAGCCAGGGTGCGATGGTACCTTAGCCTCCGGAAGGAAACGATACCGGAAGAGGCCGGAAATAATGGAATGGCTACTTTCAGGTCGATCACAATAGAGGGGAAGGAGATCGAGTTCAGCGGAGGGTTCACTGATCTGCATACCGAAAGCTATAAAGATATTTTAAACGGAAAGGGCTTTGGGATCCATGAAGCCAGGAAAAGCATTGAGATCGTTCATAATATCAGAACATCTTCCCCGGTGGGATTAAAAGGTGATTATCACCCCATCCTGAAAGGTATGAAGTTTTAACATCCTAATTCACAAGTGTAAGGCGGCCCTCATATATGCAAAGACTTTCATCTCCAGATAAAAAATGGTATGCCATATATACCAGGTCCAGGACTGAGAAACAAACACACGAATTGCTTCTCAGGTCAGGGATAGAGGCATATCTACCCCTGCAGAAAATACTGAAACAATGGAGTGATCGTAAGAAATGGGTAGAAGAGCCCCTGTTCAGATCCTACCTTTTTGTGCATATCATCCCGGCAGAATATTATGATGTGCTGAATATAACGGGGGCAGTGAGGTATATCACCTTTGAGGGTAAAGCTGTTGAGATCCCCCCCCAACAGATAGAAGCAGTACGCCGGTTTGTCGATACCGGGCAGGAACTCCCTGATGTTGAACTGGATCTGTCTCCGGGTACTATGGTTAACATCATTGCCGGCCCTATGAAGGGTATTCAGGGAGAGCTTTTGGAGATCATGGGCAAGAAAAAGGTCAAGATAGAGATCGATGGTTTGGGGCAGGCGGTGTATCTTGAACTACCGGCATCACACATTAAGGGTGTTAGGTGTTAAGTTGACTTCTTCAACAGTGTACGCCGAAGCTTGTGGCGTAGGCATATCATCTATCTCCTTCTTCACTAAAATCAATCAATAATTCTCTTCCATTACTATACCCGGCATTATTGTGCTTAGGTAATTTCAAAAGTAAAAACCCCATCATATTCCAACCACCATAATTATATTTTTCTTATCTTTACTTTCGACCACTAAAACCATCTTCCCCGGATCTTAAGAATATTTGTCCAATACATTGGCTAACTTAATTTATTACAATGAAAAAAGCAGTTACTATTCTTTTTGTTTTGGTTTTTATGTGTGGAGGATTTATGCAGGCACAGGTCGTGAAAAGCATTAGCCTGAATTCGGGCATGGTCTGGTCTACACAAAAGTTTGATTATAAGGATATTAATTATGATTTGCCCAATGAATACCTGACAGGCTTCCATATAGGTTTTGCTGTAGAATTTCTTCAGCATGAGTATTTTAGCATTCTGACAGAAATTGGGTATACACAAAAAGGGTTTAAGCTGGAAGTAGATATAACTACTCCTGATTTTCCTGAAGGCGGCCTGGGTACGATGGAGATAAAATATTCATATAAATATACATACCTGAGTCCAATGTTTAAGGTGCGGAAAGAATTTAGAGGGTTTATTCCCTATGTTTTTATCGGCCCAAGGTTGGATTATCTCCTGGAGTATCCTACTGATGAATTCTCTGAAGAATCTGCCAAGTATTTCAATGATTTCATCTTTGGGATGACTTACGGCCTGGGTCTTGAATATATGTTCGGTTCTTTTGGCGTCGGGCTGATCTTTCAGAATCAATATGATTTTACACTTGCTTATCACCATGAGCTGGAAGAAGGATATGATAGCGGAGTGGACATAAAAAACAATGCTTTCATTCTCGACTTAGGGGTGAAATTTTATTTCGGAAAGGAGTAGAATGAGTGCCGAATGCCGAGTGCCGAATACCGAGTGCTGGGTGCCGGGTGCCGAGTGCAGATGTTGAATTTTGAATTACATGTTAATGCTCATCAAAAAGGTATCAGGGATCTTCACCACTTTTCTGTTATCATAATCAAAGGCAATCAGCTTTGTGCTCCCGTGCATCACCTCTTCCTCATCCCGCATCACCGTGTAATGCATGACAAAGGAAAAACCATATAAGTCTTCGATATGAATGCTAACCTTTAACTCATCTCCGCGGAATACTTCTTTCTTAAAGTAAACATGTGCCTCGCCCAGAATAAGGCCGGGGCCACCGATATCGTTTTCCGCGAACCCATACTGCCCCAGGAAATAAAGCCGGGCATCATGGAACAACAGCAAAGCCTTGTCGTTGCCCATATGGCCCCCATAGTTAATATCGCCTATACGTACCCGGTAAGTTCCGGAATATGTTGATTTTCCTTTCATCACCATGTTGAATTTCCTGCAAAGTTAACGTTCCTGATCATATGATGAAATCTAAGTCTGTAGCACCCAATTGATTTTATATCTTTGCGTCTTCACTGCAGGAATAATTTAACCTGCATGTAAAAATTAATTCAATAACCCGGATTAACTAAAAACATTCATGTCATGAAAGAATTTTTCGCAAAAGAATTTTATCACAACAATATTGGGGACTGGGCCCTTGCCCTGGTCATTATTGTAGGCACCCTTATTGCTGCCAAAGCCCTTTATTGGGTAATAGGACGCATTGTAAAAAAGCTTACTGCCAAAACAAAAACCAAGCTGGACGACATAATGGTTGACATGCTGGAAGAGCCGATCGTGTTGATCGTTACGATCATCGGGGTATGGTTTGCCATTGGCAGACTGAGCTTTCCTGATAAAATCATGGAATGGATAAATAATCTATATATGGTCATGATTGTACTGACCATCACCTGGTTGCTGGCAAGGCTTATTGATGCGATCATCAAAGAATATGTAGTTCCTATTACAAAAAAAACAAAGGGGGACTTTGATGATCAGATCATTCCCATCATCCGTAAAGCCATTCGTGTTGCTATCTGGGTCATGGGTATCATCATTGCCCTGAACAATGCAGGTTACAATGTAGGTGCACTGCTTGCAGGACTGGGTATTGGCGGAATCGCCCTGGCCATGGCAGCCAAGGATACAGTGGCCAATTTCTTCGGGGGGATTACCATCTTCACCGACAAGCCATTTACTATCAATGACCGTGTGAAGATCAATGGCTTTGATGGCACTATCACTGAGATCGGTATCCGAAGCACACGCCTGAAAACACTGGAAAACAGGATTGTGACCATTCCAAACTCCAAGTTCACCGATGGAATGGTGGAGAATGTGAGCTCAGAACCCCATCGTAAAGTAGTGCTCAAGCTTGGTCTTGTTTATGAAACCACTGCCAGCA
>JAGLEK010000595.1 GCA_023145125.1 Bacteroidales bacterium
GCATACTGATTTATCCCGTATGACCGTGTTGAGGCTGTATCTATCTCCTGTATCAGTATAAAATCAAGACTATCGAAAGCCTGGATGCATTCGAGGATACCCTTTTTGTAAAACTCATAATCTTCCCTGGCCGGCCGGACCATTTTGCCTCCGTCATAGAAGAAATCAGATTTACTGCCTAAGCCCGCATAGCCAATGTTCCAGCTAAGGATGGAGAATGTATTATGTCCGGAAATATATGGTGTTTTCTCCGGCCCTGTTATGTCCAGATTCTGCGTCTCAGGTTTATAATTACCTGCAGAATTAATGATCAGAATGCCAGAGACGTACAGTAAAACAACGAAAACTGCTACCGACAGCAGTTTCAGGGTATTATGAAGAGACTTTTGCATGGAGTGCTTTTGATTTTATAAAAATAGCCAATTATTTCTTATTTTTATCGCGTTTAACAAAGCTGTCCCTATATGGCCATTCTTGGTACGATCATAAAGAGCGTTTATGAATTACGAAATATTCCTATTGAGTTAAAGAAGAGGAAGGATTGTAATAAGGCGCAGATAAAGGTATTACGAAAACTGCTCACCAAAGCTCAGAACACTGCTTTTGGAGAGCATTACAACTTTCCGGGAATTCTGAGCAAAGAAAATACGGTAAAGGCCTTCCAGGAATCAGTTCCTACATTTGATTATAACTCTATGTTCCGAAAATGGTGGTACAGGGCCATAAACGGAGAAGGCTTTGTTAGCTGGCCCGGCCGTGTTAAGTATTTTGCACTGACCTCGGGAACGTCGGAATCATCGAGTAAGCAAATTCCGGTGACAGGTGATATGATCAGGGCTATACGTCGTACAAGCATTCGTCAGCTGGTTTCAACAGCCAGGTATAAATTCCCTATAGAGTTTTATGAAAAGGGTATTTTGATGATCGGCGGAAGCACCCACCTGAATTTTAACGGGACCTATTATGAAGGCGATCTGTCGGGTATTTCAGCCGGAAATATTCCGTTTTGGTTTCAGCATTTTTATAAACCCGGGAAAAGGATCTCAAGAGAACGGCAATGGGAAACAAAGCTTGATGAAATCGTGAAATCTGCACCGAACTGGGATATAGGAATCATAGTGGGTGTTCCGGCCTGGATACAGATTATCCTGGAAAGGATCATCGAGCACTATAAGCTGAATAATATCCACGATATATGGCCTGATCTGGCTGTATATGTTCACAGTGGGGTTTCATTTGACCCATATGTGAAAAGCTTTGAAAAACTTTTCGGAAAACGGGTAATATATAATGAATCCTATCTTGCCTCTGAGGGTTATATTGCTTTTCAAAGCAGTCTCGACAGGCGTGTTATGCAGCTGGTTGTTGATAATGGACTATTCTATGAATTTGTGCCATTTAATGACGAAAATTTTGATTCAGAGGGAAATATGGTTGAGAACCCCAAGGCGATAACCCTCGACAAGGTAAGCGAGGGAGTGGAATATGCTTTGTTGTTATCGAATTGTGCCGGAGCATGGCGATATTTGCTTGGCGACACAATCAAATTTATGTCAAAAGAAGACTGTGAGATCGTAATAACAGGCCGCACGAAGCATTTTTTAAGCCTTTGCGGGGAACACCTGTCGCAGGAAAATATGAATAAGGCTGTAAAAATGCTACAGGAAGAATTCAATATTGAAATACGAGAGTTCACCGTAGCCGGGTTCAGGTATGAAAACATGTTCGCCCATAAATGGTATTTGGGAACCGAGGATAATATTGACCCGGGACTTGCGGCACAAAAAATTGATGAGTACCTGAAGGTCCTTAATGATGATTACCGGGTGGAGCGCATTGCCGCCGTTACAGATGTTTTTCTTGAAATATTACCACCAAAGGCTTTTTCAAACTGGATGAAGGTACATGGAAAAGAAGGTGGAGCAAATAAATTTCCCCGTGTTTTGAAGGGTGAAAAATATGAGCAGTGGGAGGCATATCTGAAAGATTATAAAAACAATTTATAAATGATTACCCCAATCTGGGAAGGTCTTGTACTTGGATTAACCCTGGCTTTTTTATTTGGTTTCGGACCCGCGTTGTTTGCCTTGATACAAACGAGCATCCACAGGGGGTTATGGTCAGGATTCCAAATGGCATTCGGGATTTTTCTCAGTGATGCCACCCTTGTGACCCTTTGTTTACTGGGAGCGCTTCAGATTATTAATGAAACACCTGAAAATCAACTTGTTTTCGGGCTTATAACCGGTGTCATTCTTATTATATTCGGAATAGTGACCTTCACAAGGGAGGTTAAGATTGCCGATGATACCAATAATGAAGAGATCAGAAAACCAAATCCTATTACTTTCATACTTAAAGGTTTTTTCCTGAATTTCACCAATCCCTTTGTATGGCTTTTCTGGATACTGTGGGTAACTACGATCACCTCTAATTATCAGGGGGAAACTGATTCGGTTATCTTGCTGTTTTCCATAACTCTGCTGGTTATCCTGGCTACTGATATGCTGAAATGCTTCGGGGCTTATAAGATAAAACGTTATGTGACCCCAAGATTTATTCAATGGATAAACTGGGTTGCGGGCTCCGGACTGATGGTATTCGGAATATTTTTACTGATCAGGGCATTTATAGAATTCTTTTAACTAAATAATAAATTATGAAAACAAATCTTCAAAAAAATTGGTGGGTGTTAACTGTAAATGGCTTACTGGCCATATTGTTTGGCGCCCTGGCTCTTTTCGCTACCGAAGCATTTATGCTTGGCATGTCTATGTATTTTGGGCTTTTGGTACTGATTGGAGGGATTTTACTGTTGGTAGGTGCATACGATAAGCAACGGAAGCAAAAAAGTTATTCGATGATGCTTACCGAGGGGATTATCTCCATAATAATTGGAGTTATAATAATGGTATTTCCCGGCTCCACCCTGAAGCTGTTTTTCATTTTTATTGGAATCTGGTCCCTGTTGCTGGGTTTGTTCAAGATATATGTGGCTATCGCCTTGAGAAAAATGATGGAATTCAGATATATGTTTTTTCTTGGGGGTCTACTTTTATTTGCAATAGGACTGGTATTATTATTAGATCCGGCATATGTTGCCGGGTTCGTTCTTAAAGCCGTGGGTGTAATTTTCATCGTTATCGGAATCATGCTTGCTTATTTCTCATTTGTTGTTAAAAATGCAGAAAAGGAAGTATAAGAATCACTGAGTATTTACCTCTGAAACAATTATTGAAATTATGGAAAAACAATCGTTAAAAAATTGGTGGACATATACTGTAAAGGGAATTTTTGCCATTACATTTGGACTGATCGCCTTACTTGTTCCTGATGCCTCTATCGCCCGGCTGGTTCAGCTATTTGGCGGCTTTATCATTTTAAGCGGGGCTTTTCTTATTGGTGGTTCGATATCAAATATTCGCCACCATAAAAAATGGGGCATGTGGTTTTTTGAAGGCATATTAGATCTTGTATTGGGAGTTATCATTATCGTGTATCATTATACCATGGCTAGTGTTGAGCTGTTCGTCATCTTTGTGGCGATATGGGCGATAACAGTTGGATTTACACAATTGTTTGCGGCGATGAGTGCAAATAAAGGGGTACGCACCAGGTGGCTTCTCCTGATCAATGCCATTATTGTGATAGGTGCCGGTTTTGTCCTGTTTTACAATCCCTTTGAAACACAGGAACAAACGCTGAACATGATAGGTATTTTTTCCCTGGTTTTCGGGGCGATAATCACAATATACTCATTTGGTCTGAAAGAGAGCCAATAAAGATGTAGGCCCGGTTACATCAGGCTAATCATCAAACCTAATGTCTTTGATGTTCAGCTGGATCGATGTAACACCGTTCCATTCATTTTCTTCTATTTGGTAGCAGGCGCTGAATTGCTTGCCTTCCTTGATATTTTCATAATGGTGTCCTTGCTGGAATGCAATTGCCGAGAATGGGAATCCGGAAATGTCAGGATGTACCACTTCAAGTTTAAGGTGATTTTTTCCTACGACCCTTGCCTTGCCGGTGTCAACCAATCCTTTGGTAGTAAAAAGGGGAGACAGGTTTCCAGGCCCGAAGGGTGCAAATTGACGCAGGATCCTGAAAAAGCGGGAATTGATATCACGGAGGATTATTTCAGTATCAATTTCTACTTCAGGCACTAGCTGTTCTTTAGTGATATGCTTATTTACATAATCGCCGAAACAATTCCTGAAGTTTTCATAGTTTTCTTCCTTCAATGAGAGACCGGCGGCATATTTATGCCCCCCGAAATGTTCAAGATACCCGCTGCAGGCATCAACGGCGTCGTAGATGTCAAAATCCTTGACAGACCTGGCCGAACCGGTAATCATGCCATTAGAATAGGTAAGTACGATTGTTGGGCGGTAATAGGATTCTGTAAGACGGGAGGCAACGATGCCGATCACTCCTTTATGCCAATCGGGATTATAGACAACGGTATAATTGGCATCACGCAACTCATCGCTTTCTCTGATGATACGCAAAGCATCTGTTGTGGCGATCAGGTCAAGGCTTTTACGCTCATCATTCAGGGAGTTTATCTTACGGGCGATCTCCAGGGCTTTTTTATAATCCTCCTCTACTAAAAGACGGACAGAGTTTTTAGCGCTTTCAATACGTCCGGCCGCATTAATGCGTGGCCCCACCATAAACACAAGGTCGCTGATTGTAAGCTCCTTATTAAAAACATAATCCTTGTCTGCCTGGTTCGTTCGCCTTACGTTTCCTACAAGCAGAATAGCCTCAATGCCGGTGCGGGGCCGCTTATTGACAAGATCAAGTCCGAAATAGGCCAACACCCTGTTTTCTCCCGTGATAGGAACAATATCTGCTGCAATACTGACTACAACAAGATCAAGAAGCGGAATTAAATCTTCTGCAGGGACATTGTGCTTAAGGGCATATGCCTGAGCAAGTTTGAATCCGACACCACAACCCGATAATTCTTTAAAAGGGTAAGGGCAGTCGCTTCTTTTTGGATCCAGAACGGCATGAGCCGGAGGGATCTCATCGCCGGGCCGGTGATGATCACATATAATGAAATCAAGATTATGCTCTTTGGCGTATATGGTTTTTTCGATGGCCTTGATACCGCAATCGAGAATAATCATAAGGGTAAAACCGTTTTCAGTGGCGAAATCAATACCCTGGTATGAAATGCCGTATCCCTCTGTATCCCTGTCGGGGATATAAAAATCAATACTTTTATAAAAACGCTTAATGAATGTATATACCAATGCCACGGCAGTAGTTCCGTCAACATCGTAATCTCCATAAACAAGGATCTTCTCTTTATTTTGCACTGCCTGGAATACACGGTCAACAGCCTTATCCATATCTTTCATTAGAAAGGGATCATGAAGATCTTCAAATTGAGGACGAAAATATGACCGTGCCTGATCGAAAGTATGTATTCCACGCTGAACCAGGAGACCTGAAAGGTTAAGGTCAATACTGAGCTCCCCTGCTAATTGCTGAACGATCTGTTCGTCCCCCTGATCCTTATAAACCCAGCGTTTTTCCATTGGTTTCATTTATTTGGTAAATATACAGAATTAATTTCCCGGCAAGTTTCATTTATTTCCAGTGCTTCTTGCATTGTTTCAGCCGGCTCTGCCAACAGACGCCCCGACGGATATAAATTATGTTTTGGTCTCTATATATTTATACCCAAAATGTGATAATGTCCCCAAATTTTCTCTACG
>JAGLEK010000596.1 GCA_023145125.1 Bacteroidales bacterium
GCAATGCCTATATTATCCTCCTCCGAGGCAGCCAGGCCAACAATTTTTTCAGGAGTATATTCCTTCAGGTATGGGTAATCCTGGACAGAGCTTTGTGAAATCTCCCAGTTCTGGCAAAAACGGCAATGCAGGTTACAACCGACAGACCCAACAGAGAGGATATTCCTTCCAGGATAATAATGATATAACGGCTTTTTCTCGATGGGGTCAAGGTGCAGGGAGCATACCTTACCGTAATTTTCGCTCAGCAGTATCCCGTCATTATTCTTTCTGACCTTGCATAGCCCGGCCTGGCCCTCTTTAAGTAAACAATTATGAGGACATAGATTGCATCGAACAGCATGGTCCTCTTCTGCGGTATAATATCTTGCTTCCATCGGCAATTATCTGATCAAAAACCTTTTTCTTTAAGCCTGTCAACCCACTTTTCCGCTACCAGTCCCCGGTAATTCCACATTTTCTCCACCAGGGCATCAGCATCCGTGTCGACAAGTATGTTGGCCCTGTGTTCCGGCCTTACAAATTTCATGTCAACAGCATGATCAAGCCATTCTACCACCGGATCGTAGAAATGATCGATATTGTATATCCCAACGGGTTTATGGATCAACCCCAGCTGGTTCCAGCTTAACATCTCAAAAAGCTCATCCATGGTTCCAAAGCCCCCCGGCATGCTGATAAAACCATCCGACAATTCCTCCATGATCTTCTTACGCTCCTGCATATCTTCCACGAGGATGGTTTCTGTGATGTTTTCGTGCAGTATCTCCCTTTGTGCCAGGTTTCCGGGCATAACACCTGTCACCTTCCCGCCCAGGGCAAGGACACGGTCGGCAATGGATTTCATCAGGCCGATATTGGCACCACCATATACCAGCTCTATATTATTTTCCACCAGCGCGTCGGCAAGTTTCTCTGCCATGACAGAATATATCTCCTTAATTCCTTTGCTGGAACCGCAAAATACACAGATCTTCTTCATCTAATAATTTTTAATGGCCTGATTATTGGATTTGTTTTAATCGGAAATCATTAAGTTTGTGAGGTCTAAAGATAGTAAAATAAGCATGAACGAACTATATCCGCTTAAATTCAAACCCATTTTCAAGGACAAGATATGGGGTGGTGACAAGATACAGTCAGTGATGGGCCTTGACTTCTCCCCCCTGGCCAATTGCGGTGAAGCATGGATGTTGTCGGGAGTTGAAGGAAGCCCCAGCATCGTGACCAACGGCTTTCTGGCAGGCAATGAGCTGAACGAACTGCTCGAAGTATATATGCATGACCTTGTCGGGGACGATGTGTATGAAAAGTTCGGCAATGAGTTTCCCGTACTTATCAAGCTGATCGATGCCAATGACTGGCTTTCGATCCAGGTACATCCTGATGATGAGCTTGCAGCCAGGAGAAAGATCGGGCGTGGTAAAACAGAAATGTGGTATGTGCTGGGTGCAGATAAAAATGCACAGCTGATCAGTGGTTTTAAGCAAAAGCTGAATAAACAAACCTACCTTGAACACCTGCAGAACAATACCCTTCCGGAGATCATGAATTACGAAAAGGTTTCCGAAGGAGATGTCTTTTTTATGCCTGCAGGAAGAGTGCATGCCCTCGGGCCCGGTGTACTGCTGGCCGAGATCCAGGAAACCTCTGATACGACCTATCGCATCTACGACTGGGACCGAACCGACGATGAAGGGAAAAGCAGGGAATTGCATATCGAAGAAGCATTGGATGCCATCGATTTTGAAGTACATAAAAAATACCGTACAGATTATCTGCGGGAAGAAGACAAAAGTGTAAGGCTGGCCGGCTGTGAGCATTTTACCACCAACCTGATCTCTCTGGAAAAATATGCAATCGAAAAAGACTACAGTACCTTCGACTCCTTTGTATCCCTTTTATGCACTGAAGGGAAGGCGTTTATTAAGTACAATGATGAGCAGTATGACATCAATGCAGGGGAGCTGATCCTTGTTCCTGCCAGCATCGAAAATATCTTTATCAGCCCACTGCAAAAAACTAAGTTGCTGGAAGTATTTATGTAATTTTCTTTATACTTTTAACGTTTCCAATAATTAAGAATATAATAATCTATATAAAATCATAATTAAATGAAAAAATTAAGTTTGATCTTGCTGGTTCTTCTCATCGGGTTTTCGGTTTATTCCCAGGATGATGAAAAGAGGGGGCGGAGACTGCCTTCCATCGACCTGAGGAATGCCGACGGTGAACCCTTCAACACTGCGGATATCAGCAACGATGGGAAACCCATTATTCTCAGTTTCTGGGCACTCTGGTGTAAGCCGTGCATCAAGGAATTGAATACTATTTCTGATGAGTACATCGACTGGCAGGAAGAGACCGGGGTAAAACTGATCGCTGTTTCCGTTGATGATGCCAGGTCGAGTTCAAAAGTTAAGCCATTTGCCGATGGAAATGACTGGGATTACGAAATATTGCTGGATGTAAACGGGGATTTCAAGCGGGCCATGAATGTGAACATGATCCCACATACCTTTATCCTCGACGGGGATGGAAATGTTGTATGGCAACATACTTCATACTCTGAAGGCGGTGAACTTCAGATCATTGAAAACGTACGTAAAATTATTGCGGGCCAGGAAATAGATGCACACTAAGATACTGAAGCCTCACATCACTAAACCAAAACCAACGTAATGAAGAAATTAATTCCTGTATTGATTACAGGCCTCACCATGATCTTCTCCGGTGCACAGGCTCAGAATTTTGTCGACTTTGGGCAGGTAAGCGGGAGCTTTCAGTTTGACGGGCAGTATTACATGGAGGATGACAAATTGGGAATTACCGACTCAACCCTTGACGGAAAACTGTTCCGGATGAATGGCTTTGGAAACATCATTTACACCAATGGTAATTTCCGTGCCGGCTTCAGATACGAGGCCTACCTGCCTCCCATTGCAGGATACAATCAAAAATATGAAGGACACGGCATCCCGTATTACTTTGCCGAATACCAGTTTAAAAACATACAGATCACTGTTGGAAACTTCTACGAGCAATTTGGAAACGGACTGGTGCTCAGGAGCTACGAGGAATGGACCCTGGGGTATGATAATTCCATCAGGGGGGCAAGGGTAAAGATCCAGCCATATAAAGGTATTGCCCTTAAAGGTTTGATCGGCACCCAACGCTACTACTGGGAGCCCTATGCCAACGGAAACCGCGGCATCGTGAAAGGTATCGATGCTGAATTCTACCTGAACGACATGTTCAATGGCATGGCAGATGCTAAAACCAAGATCATCCTCGGCGGAAGCTTTGTCAGCAATTACGAAAAAGTTGCAGACAAGACACTTGTACGTGACACTACAATATATAAGTATAATCTCCCAAGCAATGTAGCCGCCTATGCCGGAAGGTTACAATTGATCTATGGTGGTTTTCAGTTCAATGGTGAATACGCCTACAAGATCAATAATCCCTCGGCCATGAACAACTATATCTACAAGAACGGGGAATCAATGCTGGCAACGTTTTCTTACTCAAGAAAGGGACTTGGAGTTTCACTTTCAGGAAAACGTATTGATAATATGAGTTATAAATCCAGGAGCAGTGAGTTAGGTGAGGCCCTTGACATCAATTATTTGCCACCTCTTACTAATCCCCAAGCCTACAGCCTTGCAACAATCTATCCTTATGCCACCCAGCCCAACGGTGAAATAGGGATCCAGGCCAAAGTAAATTACATGATCCCCAAACGTTCCAAGTTGGGTGGGAAATATGGTACCAGGATAGAGTTGAACTACTCAAACATTTTTAATATCGACAAACAGCCAGTTGCCGCAGGCATTCCTGTAGACTCAACCGGAACCCTCGGATACAAGTCTGATTTCTTTGCCATCGGGCAGCCCAAATATTTCGAAAGCTTTGACGTGCTTCTGAATAAAAAGTTCAACAGTAAGTTTAAAATGATACTGTCGTATGTTTACCAGGCATACAATATTGATGTAATAGAAGGTCATACCGGAGAACCTATAGTTTATACCAATATTGCCATTGCGGATCTGACTTACAGATTTACTCCAACGAAATCACTCCGCTTTGAATACCAGCAGTTGTTTACCAGGCAGGATAGGGGTGATTGGGTAATGGCTTTGCTTGAATTCAATATAGCACCAAAATGGTTTTTCACCGTATTTGATGAATACAATTACGGTAATCCGGATAAAGACATGCAACTGCATTACTATTCTGCCGCCATGGCCTTTGTACAAGGGACTTCAAGGATTGCCCTCTCCTACGGCCGTCAACGTGAAGGCTTGCTTTGCGTAGGTGGTGTTTGCCGTGCAGTACCTGCTGCCAACGGTGTAACCCTGACCATTTCAAGCAGCTTTTAACTCCACAATCAAAAAAACAATGAAAAAAACTATATACATACTGGCGATCATGGGTTTACTTTTTGGTGCCTGTGACAAAATTGAAGAGCCTTACCTTGTTGAAACCGATGGTTCAGGCCCCGTGCCCGGGGAGAAAGTCAGAAAAGTTCTCCTTGAGGAATTCACAGGGCATATTTGTGTGAACTGCCCGGAAGCTACAAAGCTTGCCAACGACCTTAAGCTGGTATTTGGAGAACAATTAGTACTCCTTAGCATTCATGCCGGCGATCTTGCAATACCTTCAGGTACACCATATACGGCTGATTACAGAACTCCTACAGGAACCGGCATGTTTAATTATTACCAGCCTATGGGCGTCCCTATGGGGATGGTTAACCGCAGCCCTTACCAGGGGAGTACGGTACTATTCAAAGACAGTTGGGAACCTGCCATCCAGGACCTGATAGACATCCCACCCGATGCCTTCATTGAAATTGAAACTGTGTATAATGATGGTACCCGCAAACTGGATATTCATGTTCACACGGAATTTCTGAAGGATCTCGACAGAACGTATAATCTTAGTGTATTCATTATGGAAAGTGGTATAGTATCAGCTCAAAAGAATGATGAAGCCAGTATTGGGCCAAGCCCGGATTGGTTCGATTATGAGCACAATCATATGCTAAGAAAATCATTAAATGGCACCTGGGGAGATTTCCTTGCAGATCAACCTGCTTCCGGTACTATTATGAGCAAGGATTATTCCATCACACTTGATGCTGAATGGGAGGCTGGTCAATGTGGAGTTATTGCTATTGCCCTTGATTCTGAAACTTATGAGATCCTCCAGGTGGAAGAGGTACACGTACAATAGTCTGTAAAATATTCTATTCAAATAAAATGGCGCACACTTTTCAGTGCACGCCATTCCGGTTATTAAAAAA
>JAGLEK010000597.1 GCA_023145125.1 Bacteroidales bacterium
ATAGAATTCATCGATAAGAAACAAGTTTCATTTCAACAGGAATAGTCTCATAAGAAAAGCAAAGGGGGTAGTCCGCAAAAGATGGGTTTCCATTTCAACAACACCTCACCTGTAAGTCATTAAATCAACATCGAAACGGACACTTCATAATATCACCTAAGGTTATAACCTACCTTGATTCCTGTAAAAAATCTTGTCGATGGATGACTCCAATCTTCAAGAGGATGAGGCACAAATTCAAAACTCTCAGGAATAGGCTTCATATCATATACATATCTGTCAAATTCCTCAATCCGTTCTTGCCCAATTCCTAAATAGGCATCAAAAAACCACTTTTTTTTAACGCTAAACATGTAACCTATAATTACGCCAAAAGTTTTATATTTGACTTTCCCTGATTCAAGCCTTTCATAATCAAAGTTATATTTACTACGCTCGGTGTCAGGGTAAGTAACCCACACTTTATCGCCTTGTTGTTTTGAAAACAAGAACAATGGACCAACATACATTGATTTAAAAGGTGCATCTTTCGTGAAGTAAAACTTGGCGTGAATTCGATACTCATATCCCGAATAATACTGCCTTGCAAGGTCTTCTTCAGGAATATGGTAAAGCATGGATTCAACAAAGGCTATCCATATTTGTGAGGGAATAATAATCCCTGCTTGCAGTTCTACGGAAACCCTTTTATAGACAAAGAATTCATATGACAGGTTAAAGTTTCCTCGTAAATAAAGGGTTGGATTTGTCTTAATAATATGAGGAAGTTTAAAGAGGTTTTCAGGATTATATTTAGCTTTTTCAAGGCTATCAGTTGCCCCCTCAGATAAATGCAAGGAATATAAGTTCTGAGCATGGGAAAATGCAATCACTGACAGTAGCATACACATGAGGATAACCGTTCTTATTCCTTGTTCCATGCTACTTGTTCTTTATTCATTACTGCTTCACCACCTTCACAACCGCTACTCCTTCCTCACTCCTCAACACAGCGTAATACATCCCTTCAGGCAGTCGATCAGCTGTCATCATATGAACCTGCCAATGACAGTAAACCTTATGATCCATGATATTGTCCATTGGCGTGTATCGTATTTCTCTGTACTGCTAAGATACAAAAAACCCAGATATGATTAAACAGGCCCCATCGGGGCCGGACGTTGATAGCAAAAGTCAGAGGCTAACAGCCGGCGCCCTGTTGGGGCGCGACTAACAAACCCCTCCCCAGCCCTCCCCATGCCAGCTTATTGCATCGACCATACCTTACCAGGGGGAGGGTGATGTCTTAGCTATTCGCCTTCCACCCCGGGTTTCACCCGGGGTTATCAACATTCGACCCCTCCGGGGTCAGGGTAACCGTCCTTTCTAGCTAGCCTTTACTACAAAATGGTACATGCAGAATGCATTATGGACAATGAAATTACTTCCCTGTTCTTATTCTTATTCCCTGCCTGCCGGCAGGCAGGCTTGTCCTCTGTTCGTTATTCAAATAAGCTGCGTTGAACAGCATTTTTTTGTACCGGGAACCGGAAGGGGTTAGAACTTTTTAAGAACCTTATCCCTGAAATCGAGCGCGCTGGGTACTTTGTGGATATTTGATGGCAGCCCGGAATTCAGATGCTCCGATTGAATACCTCCTGTATAAACCGGCCTGCCGGGGAAAAAGCCTGATAACTTATGCAGATATTCTGTCATTTCTTCAACATCCACAGCGGTGGAAAAGGATGTTACCAACACATCCGGATCTATTTTATCATTGATTGCTGCTAAATCCCTGAGCGGAACGCCCTGGCCAAGGAAAATGCTTTTATGGCCTTTCTTCCTGATAAGGTAATTGTATACCAGCAGTCCCATATCGTGAAGCTCCCATTGAGGAAGTACAAGCAGAAATGTCTTGTTGCCGGGGCCTCTTTCTGCCGGTAGCCCGTCAATTGCAGTGTAAAGCTTTTGCCTGATGAGATTCGATATAAAATGCTCATGAATAGGGGTGATGCTGTCAATCTGCCACAGGATGCCGATCTTGTTCAAAAGGGGATAGATGACCGCAAAAAGCGTGTCTTCAAATCCGATCTTCAGAATAGAATTATTCAACACCTTTTCGAACTTCACTTCATCCATATCGATCATGGCCACGATCAGGGTCTCGGCCTGACCACTGCGTTCAGGTGTCCGGATGTTGTTCAATTCCAGGATCTTTTGGCTTAGCTCATGATCATCCAGCCCCGCTATTCGGGAGATCTTATGCCCGTTTTTAACCAGTACGGAAATATTCAATATGTGTTTCAGGTCATCATTGCAATAATACCTGATATTTGTATTGGTCCGTTTCGGATTGAGAATATTATAACGCTTTTCCCATATCCTGATGGTATGTGCCTTGATCCCTGTAATTCTTTCCAGGTCTTTTATGGAATATTGACTCGTCATTGCTTTGCTTGTGCTGCCATTATAACAATTGATTCATAAAAATGTTTACACTTTGTATTTGGGGAATTCAACAGCTAATTAGTGATATCACAGAAATATGGGAATTACACTTGATCATCAGTAGGAACTATCCATTATTTTATTTGTAAATTCGCAAGCGGGAGGATCTTAATGAAAGCTATTGAAAATATAGTAATAATAGGTGCCGGAAATGTTGGCAGCCACCTGGCCGTTGCATTGCACAATAAGGGTTTTACGATCAGCCAGGTTGTGGGCAGAAGGGAGGCAAGCGTTATTGCTCTTGCTGAAAAAGTGAATGCTCCGTTTACACTCTCCTTTGAGGAAGTTGAAAAAGGCCGCGACCTCTATATTGTGGCCCTGCCTGATCAGGCAATGGATATGATCCTTCCACAACTTCCGCTTAGCGATGAGTTGCTTGTCCATACTTCCGGATCAGTACCAATGAGTTTGCTCAGCCCATACTCGGATAATGTGGGCGTATTTTACCCTCTGCAAACCTTTACCGGGCAAAGAGAGATGGAACTGAATGATGTTCCGTTCCTGATCGAGGCTAACCGTATCGACAATGAAAACAGATTGCTGGACCTGGGCCGAATGTTGAGTGAGAAAGTTCTTGTTGTAAATTCCACACAGCGTCAGGCCTTGCATATTGCGGCCGTTTTTGCATGTAATTTCAGTAATCACATGTATGATATCGCTGGAAAGATACTCGAGGAATATCAGCTTGACTTTGAGCTGTTGTCGCCCCTGATAACAGAGACCGCAGCCAAAGCAGTGGCGCTCGGCCCGGAAAAGTCCCAGACAGGGCCTGCCCGCAGGAACGATATGAAGATCATTGAAGAGCACCTTGGACTGCTGCAGGATAATATGGCAGCAAGGGATTTGTATAAGAAGATCACTGAAAGCATCATTGACCAGACAAAACAAGCAGATGACAAATTATAAAGAACTCCTCAAAAATATCAGCACTTTTATCTTTGATTACGACGGTGTGCTGACCGAAGGAATAGTCATGCTCACCGAGCAGGGCGAACCTTTGCGCACTGCCAATGTCAGGGATGGCTATGCATTGCAGCTGGCAGTTAAAAAGGGCTACCGGGTTGCCGTGATCTCCGGCGGGAAATCCCCGTCGATGTATAACCGTCTTTCATCCCTGGGGATAAAAGATGTTTTTCTCGGTGTAGAGCATAAGATCGATGTTTTTGAAAAATACCTTGAGGAAAACAATATAAGCCGTGATGAGGTGGTCTATATGGGAGATGATATTCCTGATTACCACGTGATGCAGCGTGCTGCCGTAGCTGCCTGTCCCGCAGATGCGGCCGAAGAGATCAGGTCCATATCAAAATATATCTCTCACTATGAAGGAGGGAAGGGATGTGTCAGGGATATTATCGAACAAGTACTTAAACTACAACAAAACTGGATGGATGATGATGCTTTCAAATGGTAGATCAAACAGCGTTAAAAATTGGATGAGCCTGTTGCGTTTTCCCAACCTGGCCATTATCATCCTGACCCAATACCTTTTGGGTTACGGGATAATCAGGCCTATGATGCTGATGCAACATGTAGATCCCCCGCTGGGGCATCTGAATTTCCTGATCCTCGTGCTTGTGACGGTATTTATCGCTGCCGGTGGTTACATTATCAACGACCACTTTGATGTGAATACAGACAGGAAGAACAAAGCAGGCAAAAACATGCTTGAAGGAAAGATCTCTGTGAGAATCGCGTTGAGGGTTTACTATATTATCAATGGATTGGCCATCCTGGCAGGATTCTATCTGGCTTATATGGCGGGTTCTTATCAGCTGGGATTGATCTTCCCGGCGATTATTGGCCTCTTGTGGTACTATTCATCCCGGTACCAGCGTATGCCCTTATGGGGAAACCTGATCGTTGCCATGCTTTCCGCCATGGTAATATTGATAATCTGGCTTTTCGAGTTTTTTATGCTGCTCAACAATAGTGGCGACTTTGTTAATGTCATCAACCAGCTGGGAGCAATAAATAACTATATATGGGCATATGCCCTGTTTGCATTCCTGGTATCCCTGTTCAGGGAAATGTTAAAGGATATTCAGGATATGAAGGGTGATATGACAACGGGCTACAGGACCATGCCTATTATCTGGGGAATAAAAGTTGCCCGGGCAATCACAGCTTCATTGATCGTATTGACAATCGCATTGCTGGGCATTGCACAGTGGTACCTGTACCATAAAGGATTTATACTCCCGTTCTGGTACCTGATGCTTGCCGTTCAAACGATCCTTGTATACCTTCTCTACCTTGTGATCATTACAAAAGAAAATGAATCATACGGTTTCCCGGGCATCACTGCAAAGATCATCATGCTGGCCGGGATACTTTCTATGGAACTGATATATATTAGCTTTTAAGAATGCTGCTGAAAAACCTTGCAAAATATGATATCATACTGGCTTCGGCATCCCCTCGGCGGCATGAACTGATGCGTCAGCTTGGCATTGATTTTAAAGTTGTGGTGCGGCCGGTTACAGAAGACTATCCTGCCGGGATGAAAGGC
>JAGLEK010000598.1 GCA_023145125.1 Bacteroidales bacterium
CGACCAGTACCCGCTGAATGATACCATCAACCATATGGTACCCGCTGCCGACATCACACCGTCAGAAGTCAGCCTTATCCTGAGAACAGACAACAAACCGGGTGAAACTACCTGGGAGATCCTTGATGCTGATGGCCTGGTTGTACACTCCGGCGGACCATACAGTGAACCAAATCTGACCATTATGGAAGATTTCCAATTAGACGACCTTTCATGCTACCAGTTTTATCTTTATGATGCCGGTGGCGATGGCCTTAGCGCCCCGGGATTCTTTGCCCTCTATTATGGTGGCAACAATTACATTCTGCAGGCAATAGGCGACTTCGGCTCTGTAAAAGGTACCGACTTCCAGACTGATGATGATACAGGCATCGAAGAAATCATTGCAGGTGCAGAAGTGAAAGTTTATCCCAACCCCTTCAGCAACTACACCAATATTGCCATCACAACACTTGAGGTGAGCCATATTAAGGTGAATATGTACAACATAATTGGTGAGCTGGTTTACCAGGCCGACGAAGGAATGCATGCTGCAGGAGAACAAATTATCAGGGTAAGCGGAGAAGACCTCCAGAACGGGGTTTACTTCGTGCAGCTGATGGTGAATGAGCAGGTAATTACTGAAAGGGTAACGATAGCCCGTTAAGCTGTTAGGGTTGCCAACCTTAATAAGGTTGGCAACCCTGCTATAACTCTCTGATTTCCACAGTCGGCTGTTCCGGCAGTTCCTCGGCCAGGAGCCAGCGACAGAAAATGATCGCTTCCTTGTAAGCAGCAGTGCTGATCCAGTTGTCGACATTCATGGGTTGGTGGGAAAGATATACGGTATAGCTGCCATCGGCATCAGGTTTTGCTGTCCCTTTATTGATGCTCACTTTATAGTTCACATAATCCATCGATTGCATCAGGAAGTTCCAGGTTTGAATGCCCCAATAACAGCATTCAGGGGATGTGAACCTGATCTTCAGGTACTGGTTTTCCTCGAGGTGAAAGCGCCCGAAGCAATATACATTATCGACTGTGCCCCATCCACCCTGGTCTGCCTCAAATGCAAAAGGAGGCAGGAAATCATTCAAGGGAAAATCGACAGGCAAGGGTGCGATCCAGGTTGTTTGCTCAAAGAAGGTGGCCATAATGCGGATACGCCGCGCAAGCTCTTCATCATTCAATGGCCCGGGAAT
>JAGLEK010000599.1 GCA_023145125.1 Bacteroidales bacterium
CGATTGTCGGTTGTCGATTTTCGATGTGAGCTAGCATAAATTTTATTAATTTCACACATCACTTATTAATCAAGATGAAATCTCCCATTTCGAATGAACCCATGTTGGTGCTTGAGCTTGCAGGCATAGAAATTGATTATTGCCCCTTAACGAATGGCATATGGCTGGATGCAGGTGAGCTGGAAGCCTTGTATGAAGATAAAAAAGCAGCTGAAGACTTGCTGGCTTCATTCAAAAGTGAAGAAGGCAACAGGGAGAAAAAAATACGCTGCCCGATATGTAACAAGAAGATGGAAAAGGTACTTATTCAAACCCGGGTCGTTATCGATCGCTGCTCCAGGGGGCACGGACTCTGGTTTGACGAAGGCGAGCTGCTGCAGGTGCTGGAGATGGAACCCGGTGAAGGAGAAGGAAAAGTTAGCGGCCTGCTGAAAGAAATGTTCAATCATCAATTAAAAAAATAAATTTAAAACTAAACTCTATAAACATTTAAGATTATGGTCCCAATAATTGTTATCCTTGCTATCGTCGTCGTTGTGGTAATCTGGTTCGTCGGCATATACAACTCCCTTATTAAGTTACGTAACCGGGTAAAAAACGGGTGGTCGCAGATCGATGTGCAACTCAAACGTCGTCACGACCTGATCCCAAACCTCATAGAAACCGTTAAAGGCTATATGAAGCACGAGCGTGAAACGCTTGAAAACATCACTGCATACCGCAGCCAGGCCATGAATGCCAGCAGTGTAGGAGAGAAAGCCGAGGCAGAAGGACTGCTGGGTGGAGCACTCGGAGCACTGAAAATAGCTGTTGAAGCCTATCCCGACCTGAAAGCAAACCAGAATTTCCTCAGCCTCCAGGAAGAGCTTACCTCCACAGAAAACAAGATCTCATATGCCAGGCAGAGTTACAACGACCAGGTACTTTTTTATAACAACAAGATACAGATGTTCCCCTCCAATATCGTGGCCGGGATGTTCACCTTTAAGGAAGAAGAATTCTTCGAACTGGAAGATCCTTCCGAGAAAGCTGTCCCAAAAGTAGAATTCTAAGCTGTTATGTGGGAACTTATCCAGGCTAACCGCAGAAAATCGTTTATGCTTTTCATCCTGATGGGGATGGGGCTGATCATGCTTGGTGCAGCCGTCAGCTATTATCTTAATCCTGCAGGAATGGGCATCGACGGCGCCATCATTGCAGTACTGATCTGGATAATCATGTCTTTGATCAGTTATTACAGGGGAGCCAGCATCCTGCTTTCGGCCAGCAAGGCAAAGAAAGTGACCTCCGAAGTACACCCACAGCTTTTTAATATCGTGGAAGAAATGAAAATTGCTTCCGGGCTTCCCGTAATGCCGGAGATCTATATCATCAATGAAGAAGCCCCCAATGCCTTTGCGGCAGGCAGAAGCCCCAAACATGCTGTGGTGGCTGTCACTGCCGGACTGCTGGCCAGGCTCAACAGGGATGAGCTGCAAGGTGTTATTGCCCATGAAATGGCACATATCTATAACCGTGACATCAGGTTTATGACGCTGGCCGGCGTAATGCTTGGCAGCATTGTGCTGATCTCCGAAATATTCCTGCGTGGGATGCTGTATACGGGTGGTGGGGCAAGGTACCGTTCCTCAAATTCAAGCGGCGGACAGGGACAGGCCATCGTCATGATCCTTGTCCTGTTGCTGTCTGTTCTTGTTCCGATCTTTGCAGGCTTATTATATTATGCCATTTCCAGAAAGCGGGAGTACCTGGCCGATGCCACGGGGGTACGCTTCAGCCGCTATCCGGAAGGACTGGCATCGGCATTGGAAAAGATCTCCGGGACAAAGATCGAAATGAGATCAGCCAACAAGGTAACTGCCCCCATGTATATCGCGTTGCCATTTTCGAAAGGCAAAAAAGCAGCTGCCGGACTGCGAAGCACCCATCCCCCGATCGAAGAACGCATCAGGATACTGAGAAGTATGGATGGAACAGGGTTCCTCAGTTACCAGGCAGCATATTCAGATGTGAAAGGAGAGAAATCCAATATCATTCCCGGCTCAGGCCTTCAGGAGTCGGACGATCCGGGCATCAGGAAGGCATTTGATGATGCCCCCGATAAAAGATCAGTTAAGAGAAATGCCGGCGACATTATGATGACGGTAAACAACTACCACTTCATAGAATGCAGTTGCGGACTGCGCATCAAGGTGCCACCTGAGTACAAAAAGAAAAGCATCAACTGCACCAAATGCGGTACAGTGCATACTTTATGATTTCATGGTGCCTGTCATGGTAGCACTCTCCATCGCCATCTTACGATTATACTCAAACGCAAGGTCCTGATAGTTGATCAGGTCAATGATGGTGCCAATGAAGCAAAGGCCAGCGGTAAAGAGGTACAATAATCCCATACCGATCTGTCCGACCATAAACCTCTGGACCCCTGCCACCACAACAAATCCAATTACAGTTGTCAGCAATATCATTTGCGGATCCCTGCGACGGGATCTGTAAAGCCCGATAAAGGTTGTCAGCTGGTTGTCAGAATACTCTTTAGTAATTTCCTGCAGGAGAATCATTTCCTGCCCCTGGGCTTCAGGGAATAATGTTAAAATGTCAGCCATGTTGTATTGATTTATTATGTGAATAATGTTTGTACATATAGTTCTTTCTGAAAATACTTATCACCCTGAAAGCTATGATAAGCACGGCAGGGATACCCAGCGGGTGAGCATTGAATGATTGAAGAAGATCCCCTCTGAAGAGCCAGGAAATTGAATGCCCCAGGCCACAGCCCGGGCACCAGCTGATCCCCAGGTTATGCAGAGGACAAAGGCTGTAGCAGCTATCTACCGGACTGGTAAACGCCAGCGCCACAAGGGCAGCGATCCAGATAAACGCCTCCAGATGCCTTCTGATAAATATCAATGTTGGATGAATTCTTGTCACTTTATATTGCTTGAGCCATCATATCAAAGGTAATATAATTGTCGATTGTCGATTGTCGATTGTCGATTTTCGATTGCGATATT
>JAGLEK010000006.1 GCA_023145125.1 Bacteroidales bacterium
TTCCTTATTCCTTATTCCCTATGAACTTACTGATCTCCTGCAAATACTTTTCGCGGATCTTATCCAGTACCTCCGTTTCACTATTCTGATCGTTGTATATCCTGATATAATCTTCGATGCCGGTTTTTCTGTAAATGGTTGCCAGTGCAGCATCCCAGTTAGTATTATCAATATTGTTCCTGACATGTGTGGTCATCTCAAAGAACTCATCCCAGTCGAGTTTTACCGGAACCTGGAAATATTTCATTGAAGCATCCTCATTGTCCTGCAGGGTGCTTTCATTGATGACGGTCATCAAAAAATACTTCGTGACCCTGATCAGTCCGGAATATGGTTTTGCATTTTTACCCGGAATGAAAGCGATGCCCTCATCTTTAAAGGCTTTGAGAATTGCCGGCACCTCTTCATAATTGCTGAGGTTTTTGATCCTGATACTTTGCACCATGCTGTTCTTGAAGAACACCCGTGCCGGGGTACCGTCAAATGTGAAGCTGTGCTTTTGCTTAACCGCTTTTATCGACCTGATGATGAATTCATCAGTGTATTTTGTCCTGCTGAGCAGAAATAAAGATCTTGGATTATCCTGATCAGGCACAGTTGTTCCGTGATATCCGGGGAAAGGATGTTCTGACTCCAGTACCAGGTCACTGTATCCAATGCTTTTGAGTATTTCTTTTTTCTCTATATGACCAATGGTCTCTATAATGTGCAGTGCCATAGGAAGTTCGTTAGTTTTTATTGTAAAGCCTTTTATATGGTTACAATACTAACAAATTGTGGAGGGTTTTGTTTGAAGAGCTGGATACTGGATGCTGGATGCTGGATACTGGATACTGGATGCTGGATGCAGCCACCAGCCCACAGCTACCAGCCAACAGCTTACTGCCTACCGTCAACCGTCAACCGTCAACCGTCAACTATTCCTCCTCCGCAAACATAGGATCCCAAGGCGGGAGCAATACCGGTTCTGTATCCAGTATATCCAGGGTTTTCTTGTCGAGGAAATCCTTATGGATCACAAGCCGGAACATGTATTCACTGAACCATTCGTTTGTCATGATGAGGAAGCCGTTGAAGCCTTTTTCCCCCCAGCTGTTCTCAAGCAGCCATTTGTCGATGCTTCCGTCGGGAAGGATGTTCACACCCATCAGGCTCATGCCATGGGAGGAGCCACTGTCGTAAGTTTTGATACGCCCGGCTTTATCCATGGAGAAATCCACACCGAACAGCTCATCATAGTCGAAGTTGTTTACATCAAGCATGCCTTTTTCACTTTCAAGCTGCTTGCCGACATCACAGGAAAAATACATGGCCTCATTGGCAATGATGGATGCTTTTGCAAAATCCTTTATCTCGTCAACAGGCAGGTTGATATATTTCCAGTTGCCGCCTTCCAGCATATGACGGTCGTATTCAATCTCGTAAAGCGTGTAATACTCCCTGGTCGGGTCATTCATGAACATGACATAATTCCTGAGGTCTATCCCTACCATCTCCTCATAGAATGATTTCGGGGTATATGTTTTCAACTCGCTGATATTTCCGTCTTTGTCTTCATATTGCCATGGAAACTCTGTAGGAGGTTTGCCCAGGCACAGGACCAGTATCCTGTAGATGTCACTGAGCATGTTGATCTTTTCCTCCCTTAGCCGGCCTTCCTCACTGCCCTCTGCTGACATTTTTCTTAGTGTCAAAGCATCTTCCCTGAGTTTTCTTCTCAGGAAACGCGACATCCATCGTGTATTTTCGCTGTTGTTGCTTTCCGGCATCACAGATGCAGGAACTGCCCCGTATTTTTCGACTATATCGACAACGCCTGTCCATTGGCCACCATCCCCAATAGGATTTTTGAAAAGCCAGTCCACCTTGCGATCGTCTTCAGGAAGATCTGCTGTCGCGATGACCGATTCTAGGAAGAAATTTGATTTCTCAAGCTGGTCCCAGAAAAAACCATAGTTCTGCGAAAACTCGAATTCTTTCATGTTATACTTTTCGATCACCTTAGGCCTGAGCACATTGAGTCCCGTAAACAGCCAGCAGCGGCCGGACGACTTCTGGTTTGTGATGCTTATGATCTCAACTTTATTGGTGAAGTAGGGACTTACCTTGCCCAGGTTTTCCCGGTTCACGGCAAGTTTGCTGATATCATTTGAACTGATGGCGTTCATCAGCGCCCGCGTATCCTCATCGAAAGTTACGGATGATTTGATCTTTGAGATATCCTCATTGTTGAGGCTGCCTTGTGCAAATGCAATTGAGGAGGCCGCAATGAGAATAAAAGCGAAAAGTGTAATTCTGTAAATGCTATTCATAATATTATGATTAGATATATTTCTCAAGGATTTCTCTTAGTTCTTCATAGTTTCTGCAAACGGGCAGTTGCGGGAAGTCTGCTATGACCTTGTCGGGAGGGCAGAATAGTATCCCAACATCCGCCTGCAGGAGCATGCTGGTATCGTTGTATGAATCGCCGAATGCTACCACCTTGTATTCCAGGCTTTGCAATGCCTGTGTGACCTTCTTCTTCGGATCCGGCTGCCTCAGCTTATAGCCTACGATGCGGTCTTCATCATCAACGATGAGGTTATGACAGAAGATTGTGGGCCGGTCGAGCTGCTCCATCAGGGGATCAGCAAACTGGGCAAAGGTATCGGATACGATGATGGCCTGTGTCCGTTTCCTGATCCACCAGAGGAACTCCAGGGCTCCGTCGAGAGGCTTGATAGTGGCAATAACGTCCTGAATATCTTTCAGCTTCAGGCCGTGTTTATCCAGGATCCTGATCCGCTGATTCATCAGCTTATCGTAGTCAGGCTCATCACGGGTGGTCATCCTTAGTTCTTCGATGCCGGTACGATCAGCAACGTTGATCCATACTTCAGGAACAAAAACACCTTCGAGGTCGGAACAGATTATGTACATGGTGAAATGGTTGAATTAGTTGAATTAGTTGTGCTTCGACTACGCTCAGCATGACAGTTAGTTGAACTTGGGTTTTTACTGTTAACTGTCAATTGTCAACCAACCCAACAACTTGCCCCGAGCGTAGTCGAGGGGCCCAACACTATTTATAATTTTCAACGAGGTAAAGTTTAAAGTCCTCATAGTCATTATCTAAATGATCAAA
>JAGLEK010000060.1 GCA_023145125.1 Bacteroidales bacterium
ATCCAGCATCAAGTATCCAGCATCCAGTATCTATTAAAATCCCTATATTTACACCAGACAAGGCATTTATAGCATGATAAAGGAAGCAATCATACTCGCAGGTGGTTTTGGTACCAGGCTCAAAGAGGTTATCGGGGAGGATATCCCCAAGCCTATGGCACCGGTAAATGGCAGGCCCTTTTTGGAATACATTCTTGCTTATCTTGAAAAATGGGGCGTGGAGCGCGTTATAATGGCTACCGGGTACAGGCATGAGGTTATTGAAGCTCATTTCAGGAACAGGCATAATAATATCGAGATCTCATATTCAGTAGAAGAAGAACCGCTTGGAACAGGAGGGGCTGTGAAGAAGGCGATGGAATTTGTGAATGATTCTTCACCATACGTAATTAATGGTGATACCTATTTCGATGCTAACCTTTGGAAGTTGGGTAATTCCTTCAGGGCAAAGGAAGCAGTAGCCATTATGGCACTCAGGAAAATGGGTGATACATCTCGTTACGGCACCGTTAAGATCGACCCGGATAACCGTATCACGGAGTTTAAGGAGAAAGGGGCGCAGAAGGGCATGGGTTTTATCAATGGAGGTACATATATCCTCTCCGGAAAAGCTTTTTTGGACCTGGGCCTTCCTGATAAATTCAGCCTGGAAAAGGATTATTTAGAAAAATATTACACCAAACAGCGGATGTTTGGCGTTCGTTGTTACAGTTACTTCCTGGATATCGGTATCCCGGAGGATTATGAAGAAGCCGCAGATGCATTTGAAGGATTACTTATTTGATGACAGCTGGACACTCTTTCTCGACAGGGATGGGGTGATCAATGAAAGGCTAATCGGGGATTATGTAAAGACCCCGGATGAATTTCGCTTTATTGAGGGCGTACCGGAAGCCATTGCTGCACTTTCCGGGGTTTTCGGAAGAATCATTATCGTCACCAACCAGCAGGGGATAGGCAAGGGCCTGATGACAGAAGAGGACCTGCGGATCATCCATGACATTATGGTCAGCGGCATCGAAGAGGCAGGGGGGCGTATCAACAAGATATATCATGCCCCTCACCTGGAAAGAGATGACAGTTCACTCCGAAAGCCCAACACAGGCATGGCTTTGCAGGCCCAAAAGGATTTTCCTGAAATTGAATTCAATAGATCAGTTATGGTAGGCGACGGGCTGCATGATATGGAATTCGGACGACTGCTGGGGATGCTGCGTGTGTTTATATCGCCTGATCCGGATCCTTCAAACGAGGAACTTTCTGATTTTCAGTTTA
>JAGLEK010000600.1 GCA_023145125.1 Bacteroidales bacterium
GTGGCTCTTTTTGGGCTTGGCGACCAGGTGAATTATGCCGACAGCTTTGTTGATGGCATCGGGGTTATCTATGATATCATTTACGATAGGGTGGATATTGTCGGGGCATGGCCTCTTGAAGGATATGCCTTTAATGAATCAGCTGCAGTAAAGAATGGAAAATTTGTCGGGCTTCCGCTTGATAAAGAAAATCAACAGAGTCAAACTGACGGTCGCTTAAAAAGGTGGGTAGATCGGTTAAAAAAGGAATTTGTTTAAATGATCCATGCAGAATGTAGAATGCCGAATGCCTGTCTGCCGGCAGGCAGGCTTTGTGTCCTTTGTGGTAAAATCAATTCAAACTTCAAACTTCAAACTTCAAAATCACCCCATCCCCCCGTCCCCCGCCCCCCATCCCCAACCTGTAATCCATAATCACTTGCCTGTATAGAAAATTTTGTTGATTTTTGCGTATTAATTCAAAAAGATGGACACCGAACTGCAAAAGGTATTAAGGTTTTTCCAGCTCAAGCGCATCCTCATTCCATTGTTGCTTGGGCTTGGCGTAGCTACGGTGCTGCTTGTAAAGGATTTCAACAAGAATGCCTTCCTTGACATTCACTGGTCGGTATACACATTCCTGTGGCTGTTTTTTGCCCTGTGCCTTCAGGCCATCCGTGATATAGCATATATGTACCGCTTGCGGGTACTCACCGACAGGAAGATCAGCTGGAGGCATAGCTTTGATGTCGTAATGTTATGGGAGTTTGCATCGTCTATCACTCCATCTATTGTTGGAGGCTCTGCCATCGCCCTCTTCATCGTGAACCGGGAAGGGATCAGCATGGGACGCACCACAGCCATTGTGATGATCACGGCCATGCTCGATGAGCTTTTCTATATTGTTATGGTGCCAATTGTGATCCTGGTGATAGGTATCGATAATCTTTTTGTTACGGATGCCGGGTTCCTGATGAACCTTGGTGGCAAGCAGGCTTTTATCTTCGGGTATATCTTTATATTTTTTCTCACAACCATTATTACTTCCGCTATTTTTATCAGCCCCCGGGGCTTCAAAAAGATCATAGTCAGCCTGGCCACACTGCCGTATCTGCGTCGCTGGAAGCAAAAAGCGATACAGACCGGCGACGATATCATTACCACTTCAAAGGAGATGAGGGGGAAGCCGTTCATGTTCTGGGTAAAGGCTTTTGGTGCTACCGTGTTCTCATGGTCGGCCAGGTTCTGGGTAGTCAATGCGCTGATCATGGCTTTCCGCACCAGCAGCGAGCAGTTTACTCATATCGGTGACCATTTCCTGATCTACGGACGGCAACTTGTGATGTGGGTGATACTGCTTGTAAGTCCCACCCCGGGTGGCAGCGGCGTGGCGGAATATGCCTTTCCTATATTCCTTGGTGAATTTATACCCTTTGGACTGGAAACTGCCCTCGGCCTTCTCTGGCGTCTTTTCAGCTATTACCCTTACCTCTTCATAGGCTTCATCATCCTTCCCTTCTGGATCAGGCGCGTGTATGTAAAAGGGAAATCCTGAGTAATTTTAAATTTTGAAGGTTAAATTTTGAATTATGCATGAAGAGCAAAATCCCCCTTCACCCAACACCCAACACCCAAAACCCAACACCTTGCATTAGCCGCAATGGAAGAACCGATCCACAAGCTTCAGAACCTCTGCGTCATCATCCCCAATGTCCTGCCTCAGGGTTTTATCATTAAAGCTTTTAAGGTAAGATGCTATCCACTCCAGCATGCCGTCTGAGAAAACACCATCTTTCGTGTAAATATCTTTTTGTTGAAGCAGGGCTTCTGCAGATTCCCAGCATGATCCGGGCAGCACAGATAAAGAATCAAGTTTTGCCTTATTCTCGTCCATGAAGATATTCACATCAACATAGGTTTCTTTGGCATATTTCAAGGCATCCTTCATCTCGAAGCCATGCCGGGCAGCAATGGTCAGCCCGGCCAGCAGCAGGTAGATGTCTGCCGACCCGTCGGGACAGCGAAATTCTACGGTCTGCTTGTCGGTATGATCATCATCGACAGGCCCTTCCTGGGGATTGGCCTGGTGGAGCATATCCACTTTTTGTGACCAGCCCAGCGGAACCCTGACAAGTACCGAACGGTTGCGGTCACCCCAGCAAATGTTGGTTGGCGCCTCCTGGTGGGGTACCAGCCTGAAATATGATGTTGGATTAATATTGCCTAAGGCAGTAAGTGAAGGTGCCAGCGACAGATAGCCTGCAATAGCTTTTTTTGCAATGTCGCTCAGGCCATTTTCGTCCACCATCATGTTCTTCCCGTCTTTCATCAGCCTGGTATGTACGTGCAATCCACTTCCGGCTTTCCCAACCGTGATCTTTGGTGCGAAAGTCACTGTTACACCATATTTATGGGCAAGGCTACGGATGATCCACTTGGCGATCATCAGCTGATCGGCTGCATCCTCAACATTTACAGGGAGGAATTCAATTTCGTTCTGTTCATACTCCGTATCTCCCACGTTAAAGTTGCCAACTTCGGAATGTCCGTATTTGATCTTGCCACCCGACTGGGCAATGGCCATCATGGCCTCTGTACGCAATTCTTCCCATTTGATGAATGGTGTCGACTCGTGATAACCTTTCTGGTCGTCGGCGGTGAACAGGGGCTCCCTTTTAAAAATGACATAGTATTCGAGCTCTCCCATAGTTTCGAAGGTCATGCCGGTCGCTTTCTTAAAAGAATCATGTGCTTTCTTGAGGATATATTCAGGGGCACTTTCCAATGGATTGCCATCTTTGTCGAAGTAAGAACATAAAATATCGAGGGTGGGGATCTCTGTAAAAGGATTTACAAAAGCCGTTTTATACCGTGGTATCACGTAAAGATCGCTGGAACCGGCTTCAATAAA
>JAGLEK010000601.1 GCA_023145125.1 Bacteroidales bacterium
AACCTGCAGTATTTCTTCCGTTACCAGCTCGGCCATATGTACTGGCGATACTTCATGTGGAATTTTACCGGCAGGCAGAACGACCTGCAGGGTGGCTATGGCAACCTCATCAACGGCAACTGGATCAGCGGCATCACCTTCCTTGATGAAGCAAGGCTGGGGCCGCAGACAGGGCTGCCGGATAACTTCAAAAACGACGCCCGCAACAAATTTTATTTCCTCCCTATGATACTCGGCATCATCGGTCTGGTATTTCATTTCCGGCGCAGTTCCCGCGACGGCTGGGTGGTGGCACTGCTCTTCCTGATGACCGGGATGGCCATCACCATTTACCTCAACCAGCATTCTCCACAGCCGAGGGAGCGGGATTACGCTTATGCGGCATCTTTCTTTGCCTTTGCCATCTGGATAGGGCTGGGTGTGCTCGCACTCTATGAGCAGCTCAGGAAATTTGTGGACCTTAAGACATCTGCCATCGCCTCCACGGCCGTTTGCATGATCGTGCCCCTCATTATGGTAGCACAGGGCTGGGACGACCACAACAGGGCGGGACGCTATACGGCCCTTGATATGGCCAAGAACTACCTCAACTCCTGTGCCCCCAACGCAGTGCTCTTCACCAATGGCGATAACGACACATTCCCCCTCTGGTACGCCCAGGAGGTGGAAGGCATACGCACCGATGTGCGCGTTTGCAACCTCAGTCTGCTCAATGGCGACTGGTATGTGGACCAGATGGTGCGCAAGGCTTACGACTCGGATCCTATGCCGATCTCGCTCAGCCAGGATCAGTACCGGCAGGGCACACGTGATGTGGTATACATCATCGAAAACGATAATATCAAGGATTTTGTTGATGTAAAGGCCTTGTTCGACATCATACAACAGGACGAAAGCCGGCTGCAGTTCACCCGCGACGGCATGACCATCGACTATTTCCCCACCAAGAAATTCCTGCTGACTGCCGACTCGGCCACAGTGGTGAATAACGGCACGGTACCGCCGGAGCTGGCAAGCTATATTACGCCCATCACCTGGACCCTGAACCGTTGGGGATTACAGCGTAACAATGTCATCCTGATGGACTTCCTGGCTACCAACAACTGGGAGCGTCCGGTATATTTTGCTACCACCACGGGCAATGATGCTTATATCGGCCTGAAGAACTACTTCCAGGTGGAAGGGATGGCATACCGCCTTTTGCCCATAAAGACAAGCAATACACGTGGACAGGATCTGGGAAGGATCAACACCGGCATCCTCTATGACAACCTCGTGAACAAGTTCGGATCAGGGATGGAAGACCCGGATGTATACCTTTCCGAAGACAACCTCCGCATGTCGATGAGCCTTCGGAACATATACGGCCGCCTGGCCCTGGAACTGGTGAAAGAAGGTAAGATGGACTCTGCCATCGTGGTCTGCGATAAGGCTATGGAACTGGTCCCGAGGGAAAGTATCCCATACAACTATTTTACCCTGGGCCTTGCCGATGCATACCTCAAAGCAGGTGCAACAGACAAAGGCCTGGAGATACTGGAAGGGATGTACACTGTAACTGAACAGAACCTTGGGTATTACTTCCGCTTTGAAGGGAAAAAGGCCCTGATGGTGGATGACATGCGCAAGCACTACCTCTCCATGGCCCACGAGGTGAAAGAAGCTGCACGCAATAACCGGCAGACGGAGATGGAAGACAAGGCCGAACAGCTGTTCAACGACTATTACGACATCTACGTCAGGCAGATGGGATACTAGGGAGGCAAGGTGCTTTTCAACACTCCATACTGGCTCAGGATGCTGGGCGGGAAGGGCCTCACATGGGACATCCCCACAGGTGGCAATGAGCTTTACCTCACCTTCGACGACGGACCCGATCCTGTGACCACTCCGGTCATCCTGGATATTCTTAAACAATATGATGCTAAAGGCACTTTCTTTTGTGTGGGGGGAAATGTGGATAAGCACCCCGATATCTATCAAATGATCCTCTCTGCCGGCCATGCGGTGGGAAACCATGGTTACAACCACCTCAAGGGGTGGGAAACAGAAACCAAAAAGTATGTCGAAAACGTGGAAAAGTGCAGCAAGGTGGTAAAAAGCACCCTCTTCCGCCCACCTTACGGAAAAATGAAACCCTCGCAGCACAAAGCCCTGAGAGATCGATACAACATCATCATGTGGACCGTGCTGAGCAGGGATTACGATGCCGGAGTAGATCAGGAATCCTGCCTGGAGAAGACCTGGAAATACACCCGGCCGGGGGCGATCATCGTTTTTCACGATCACCAAAAGACCCTGGAGAAACTGCAATACGTTCTGCCGGCGTATTTGCAAAGAGCAAAGGACAGTGGATATTATTTTGAGGTGTTAGGTGTTGGGGGTTAGGTGCAGGGAAGGGTTGAGGGTTGAGGGTTGAGGGTTGAGTTAGTGTTAAGTGAATTGTTCACTCTTCACTTTTACTTACAGATAGGCACTTGGCACTAGGAACTAGGAACTTATTCCCCCGTACCCATAAATATTTATCTTTGTAATATGATCCAACGCAGTTTTTACTTGACCATAACTGTATTGATGGCACTAATGTTTGCAGCCTGTGCTAACATGAAAGCACCCGGTGGCGGACCGAAGGACGTTTATGCCCCGCAGGTGATGGAATCGGACCCGCCCAATTATACTACACATTTCGATGCAAAAAGGATTGAGTTGACGTTTGACGAATTTGTAACGGTATCAGATGTGACCTCGGAGGTATTTATTTCCCCGCCCCTGCAGAACATGCCGGATATCAAGACCAGGAAAAAGTCGGTGATCATCACCATCGACGAAGAGCTGCACGACAGCACTACCTATTCCATCTTTTTCGGGAAGGCGATCAAAGACCTCACCGAGGGCAACCCCATGGAGAATTACAACTATGTGTTCTCCACCGGCGACAGGATCGACTCGCTCTCTGTGATAGGCGAGGTGGTCAACGCCTTCGACCTGAAGCCACGTGAGGATGTGCTGGTGATGCTATATGAAGACAACAACGACACCATCCCCTTCGACAGCCTGCCATACCTGGTGAAGCCTGCATACCTTACACGTACAAACCCGGCCGGTTTCTTCGTGATCAACAACCTTCGCGGCGGCGATTATATGATGTTTGCCATATCCGATATCAACCTCAGCGCCACTTATGACCAGGCCGATGAAGAGATCGCATTCCTCGACAGCCTGATCGCCCCCAAATACCTGGCCCCGGAAATACCTGATACAGTGCTGATGGATTCACTGGCTCTGCTACAGGATGACAGCCTGGTGGATATAGAAATGCAGGGACAGGCTGAACTGTTGTATGATATCGGTGAAGAGCTTGTCGAGGACTTGCCCTACGATACCAACCTTATGATAAGCGACCTGCTTATTGCCGACACCATCCCGCCGGATACTGTGAAGGAAGGTTTCTTCACCATATTCATGTTCAAGGAGACCCCTGACACGGTGCAGCGCCTGCTGGACGCCGACAAACCCAGAAACAGGGTCTTGCGTTTCATCTTCCGCTACCCGGCCGAAGATGTACTGATCACACCACTCACACCGGTTCCCGACGACTGGATGGTGGAAGAGTGGAATAAAGGCCTCGACACCCTCCGCTATTACATCATGAGTGAAAGCCTGGACACCATCAGCCTGAAGATCAGCCAGGACACCACCATTTTCGATACAATATCCTACTCCCTGATCGATAAGGAGATTCAGCAGAGAAAAAAAGATCGTGAAGAGGCACAGATATTGAAGGTCATCACTAATACCAAATTACCATTCCCCTATTTTGAGGACTTACTGTTGAAGACCGGCTATCCCTTTCAGGAATATGATATTTCACGTTTCCTCCTCGTAGAGGGCGAAGACAGCCTGCAACCCGTGCTTGAGCTTTACGGGCAGTCTGGGCGTATGCTCAAACTCGACCATGAACTGAAAGAAAATACCCAATATATGCTTTTCTTCCCCGACTCGGCACTCACAGATGTGCTGGGCAGAAGCAACGACAGCACAGAACTGCGCTTCACTACCAACACTTATGAGGATTATGGCCTTTACACCCTGCATGTATTAAATAACTCCCCCTATGACCAGATAGTGATACAGCTCCTGACGGAAAATGAGCTGATGGTGAGGGAAGACATCCTCGGCCGGGAAGCAACCATCACCTGGGATCTGCTCAACCCGGGCAAGTATATCATCAAAGCCTTTGCCGACATCAACCATAACAGCATATGGGATACCGGGGATTTTCTCGATAAGCGCCAGCCTGAGCCTGTAGTGTATTTCCCACAAGTGATAGAGGTGAGGGCAGGATGGAGTTTTGAAGAAGACTGGCCGGTAGAATTCAGGTAAATAAACCTCCCCACCACCACCGGAAATGGAGTATGAATTATAATTATATACATATTTATTTGTCTGCTATATTAATTTTTTTTATATTTGCAGAAAATCATTAAAAATGGATAAAGTTGTGTTGGAAGTTAACAAATTAGAGATGGCTGCAAGCAAGCTCAGAGCTATTGCCCATCCAATGAGAATTGCAATCATTGAATTGCTGAATGACAAGCCCAAAATGAGTGTGACCGAGATTTACACGAAACTGAACATTGAGCAGGCTTCTGCCTCTCATCACCTCAACATTCTGAAAAACAAAGGTGTTTTAGTATCAAAGAGGGATGGAAAGAAGATCTTTTACTCACTGAGGAGCAAATCACTGAAAGATATCATTGATTGTATCAACCGTTGTAATGCGGAATAAGCGTAATTTAAAAAGGATTCGATAATACACCCTCAGGGAGAATATTATCAAACAAATTTCCGGATCATTGTTAGCCTGTTGGCGAGCGGTGGTCCGGTTTTTATATAAGTTTTGAGTGTTCCTCCTTCGCTTCGCTACGGCGGACGCAGTGAG
>JAGLEK010000602.1 GCA_023145125.1 Bacteroidales bacterium
AATCAGATCACCTACAATCCCGGCATGAGTGCCATGGCCCTGTTCTGCTGTACCGATACCGGGGTTTATATCAACTATGATTATGTAGGGATAGATGAAGCAATAAGTGAACCATCTACAATGTTTATTGCATGGCCAAATCCTGCAAGTAATGAAATAAATATCAGCCATGATATGGAGGGTGATCTTACCCTCAGCATCTACACTGCTGATGGAAAAATGATCGATCATATCCAACATTCAAATCCTGAAAAAGAATTGAAATATAATTGTTCAATGATGAAACAGGGGATCTATTTCATCCAACTCGACAATGGCATGGAAAGGCACAGCCTGAAATGGATTAAAAAGTAATAAACTTCAGCTCCTTTTTGAGAATGGAAAGTCTGGTCATGGAAATCCTGCCTTATTGCTCCCTGAATTTAGCCAAGGATTCCGGATTGGGTGTCGTTCGTGAAATATTATCTGTAAAATAAAATGCATCAAAGGATTCTAACGGGACACATGTCATTTCAAAGTCCCGGGCCCGCAACACATTGCCGGTATTCAGCCAATCTAAAACATGCTCATTATCTGTTTCTCCATTCAGGTCAATTAAAGCGTAAGCCATGCCCAATTGAGCCAGTGTTCCGTCTATAGTATTACTATCTGCATAAGCGAAAGATCTGTTCCAATCCTGAAACTCACCGTGATTAAAAGCTGCCCCTATTGAAACCATATCTTCACCCAGTTCCTTTTTTAATAAATAACCCATTCCTTTAATGCTTTCCGTTTCTACTGACATCGTAAATTCACTCGTGGCTATATGAACGTTATGGGCCCAGACAATAATTTTCTCACGAGACAGACTATTTTTTATCCATAGCGTATTTTGCGCCATTGCATTATCCCTGATCAACCCCATTTCAATCCTTTCTTCGGCAGAAAACATCTCATTTGCCGCTCTGGCACTATATGCTAATCGAAGTATCCAATTAAATTCTTCAGCGGAGGCCAGGGAAATGTATTCAGATTCATTTTGCAGCAGATGAATGTATAGTTCTTCATAATTGTCATTCAGCTTTTGCTTTTGTCCGGCTGACAATCCGGAATATCCCTGGAAAGTTTGTTGCCAATTATCATCTTCAATAATATCCCTTGCATATGTTTTACTCTCAAAATTCTCCAGGGCTTTTTGATCAACAAACCTCAGGAAATCAAAAATTTGATCCAGTCCGTTATTGGGGGCCATAATATCAATTCCAAAGAACTTAAGCTTCTGCAGATTTTCGGGATCTGTATTATAATCCCTCATCCAATTAAAAATATCAGTCATTTCCTTTGTGTCCCATAAAAACCATCCGGGCATATTGGCCATGATGTCTTCAATATTACCATCTCCGGTTAAAATGTACTCATTGATCTCTTTGGAATATGGCATGCTTGCTTCCAGAATAAGCGTTGTAAAACCCAGTTCTTCCACGAGGTATTTAATAAAGCGATGCTTCAGCATAAATTGCTCCCGGATATCATGTCGGCTTTCACCCAGGCATACAAGTTGTGCTTCCCCAATAATTTGCTCAAGCAACTCCAGGTCGTCATGCCGGTTTGTCAACTCCAGAGTTTCTATTTCACTTGTATTGTCTTGAGCCCAATCGAGTATTGCATCGTTGCCATTCTCAATAATAGAATTATTACAACTAATAATTGCTAACAGGATCAGCGATAGTCTTATAAATAAATTTGTGTGCGTCATTTTATGAATTATTTTTATCACCACGGGTTAAAACCCGTGGCTATTGCTGTTTGTTCTCACAAAACTCCAATATATCACCCGGCTGGCAATCGAGCACTTCACAGATCTTATCAAGGGTCGAAAAGCGTATTGCTTTTGCATGTCCTTTTTTCAGGATGGAGAGGTTGGCCATGGTGATCCCAACCTTTTCCGTTAGTTCGGTAAGGCTCATCTTGCGCTTTGCGAGCATTACATCAAGGTTTACGATTATTGCCATGGCTATATAGTTAGTTCTTGTTCTTCCCTTAATTTCAAGCCGCGGATAAAAATATGGGAGAGCACCCATATGAATAAAGCAGCAAGCAGGATCCCGGGATAATTACTGAATTCGCTTACGATCTCCACATTATCCATTTCTACACGGGCAGATATATAATAATATGTCACGCGCATATACACGATCATCAGAAACCAGAAACCTATAAGCGTATATGAGATCCGTTGGAGCAAAATGATATTGCTTATGGTAAAGATCGCACCCTTACGCACATTCACGACAAACTGCCTGAAAGTCCACAGGAGGAAAAAGCTCAGGGCACAAACACCCAGCAGGACCATAGCGAATTTCCTGGCGAGGGGTGCAGGAGTATTGAAAAAGTGTATCCTGGCATTGGCCTCTACCAATTCAACCTTAACATCCTCTCCGTAAAAGGGCATGACGCCGGCCTCGATGATATTGACCTGGCCCGGCAGATGCACATGCAATTGCAGGTCATTGCCAAAGAAATTTGTCCACAGAAGCACATAAAATACGATCACAGCAAGGCATACAAGGGCAAGCAAGCCGGTAATAATATTCATGATCCAGTAGATCACATGAAAACTGAGTGGTATTTTTTTCTCTTCCATTATCGTTAGTTTTAAATTGTTTCGTTTGCAAACATAAATCATTTTTATTTACTTTCAATAGATTTTTATTGTTTTACGATATATTTATATCGATTTTAAATAAACCGACCACTTAAAATATTAAGTCTGAGATAATAAGATGCCGGCCTGCCAAATACACCCCTAAAAGCCCTGAAAGATGTTAACAACGCGTGTTTGAAAAGTTTCTGAGTTTTTTTAGCAGGCCTAAAAAGGGTTTGATTATTTTTGCCACAATGGGAAAAGTGGCTGAAAAATATACTGAAGCGAGTGTGCGCTCATTAGACTGGAAAGAACACATCCGGATGCGTCCGGGTATGTATATCGGGAAGTTGGGAGACGGCGCTTCACAGGATGATGGCATCTATGTCCTCATCAAGGAGATCATCGACAACTCTATCGATGAGTTCGTGATGGGGCATGGAAAAACCATAGAGCTTGAGATAAATGAAACACAGGTAAGGATACGTGATTATGGCCGGGGCATCCCACTGGGATCCGTTGTTGATTGCGTTTCGAAGATAAACACGGGGGCAAAATATGATTCCAGGGTTTTTAAGAAAGCCGTGGGACTGAATGGCGTGGGCTCTAAAGCTGTGAATGCCCTTTCATCCAATTTCATCATACAATCGATCCGCGAAGGAAAAATGAAACTCGTTGAGTTCAAGAGGGGAGAGATCATCCGCGATGATAAAGTGGCGAAAGAAAAGGATGAGCCTGACGGCACTATCGTCACCTTCGTCCCCGACGACGAAGTCTTTGGTAATTTTCATTATATCCCTGAGTATGTGGAGAGCATGCTCTGGAACTATGTATTCCTGAATAACGGACTTACCATCAAGTACAATGGGCAAAAGATGTTCGCCAAGAACGGCCTGCTCGACCTGCTCGTAAAAAATATCAATGGCCATGGCGGCCTCCTCTACCCCATCATACATATCAAGGAAGATGACCTCGAATTTGCTTTTACACACAGTTCCAAGCAATATGGTGAGGAGTATTATTCCTTTGTGAACGGCCAGCACACAACCCAGGGTGGAACACATCTGGCTACTTTCAAAGAAGCTATTGTTAAGACTGTCAGGGAATTCTTCAACAAGGATTTTGACACCAGCGACGTGCGGTCATCAATCATGGCTGCGATCAGCATCAAGGTGCAGGAGCCGATATTTGAGTCGCAGACCAAAACCAAGCTGGGCTCCCAGCTGATGGAACCCGATGGTACGACCATCAGGAATTATGTAACGGATATTGTTAAGAGGAATCTCGACAACTACCTTCACCGCAATTCTGAAACCGCAGAGGCACTCTACAGAAAGATACTGCAGTCGGAAAAGGAACGTAAGGAGCTGGCAGGCATTAAAAAACTGGCCAGGGAAAGCGTCAAGAAGGTTAGCCTGCACAACAAGAAACTGCGCGATTGTCGTGTACACTATAACAACAATGATGAGCGGGGTTATGATTCAACCCTTTTCATCACAGAGGGTGATTCCGCCAGCGGCTCTATCACCAAAGCGAGGGATGTGATGACACAGGCCGTGTTCAGCCTGAAGGGAAAACCTCTCAACTGCTTCGGACTGAGCAAAAAGATCGTGTACCAGAACGAGGAATTCAACCTTCTGCAGTCAGCATTAAATATCGATGAAGAGCTTGACAACCTGCGCTACAACAATGTTGTGATAGCCACAGATGCCGACGTAGACGGCATGCACATTCGTTTGCTGCTGCTCACCTTTTTCCTTCAATTTTATCCCGACCTCGTAAAGCGCGGGCATGTGAAGATCCTCCAGACACCTTTGTTCAGGGTCAGGAATAAGAAAGAAACCATTTATTGCTATTCCGAAAAAGAAAAGAACAAGGCTATCAGCAAGCTAGGCCCCAAACCCGAGATCACTCGTTTCAAAGGCCTTGGCGAGATCTCACCCGATGAATTCAGTGGCTTTATCGGGGCCAATATCCGACTGGATCCGGTACTGCTGAAAAGCTCATCTTCCATCAATGAACTCCTCACCTTCTATATGGGAAAAAACACACCCAACAGGCAACTTTTCATCATTGACAACCTCAGGGTGGAGGAAGATGTGGTGGAGACGGAGAAGGTGGCGTAGGGAGTTAGAAATCAGAAATCAGAAATC
>JAGLEK010000603.1 GCA_023145125.1 Bacteroidales bacterium
ATTTCCCCGGCGACAGGGAGGTAAAGATAAAAGTGACCCGGAATAAAAAATATATCTCTTTTAAGTTGGTTAACATCCGCTCCAAAGACAAGCCGGATTTGTTCATCTGGGGGCCTATATATACAAGCATTGACGAAACAATAGGAGAAACGGTCGGGGTGGTCAGGAACAGTGATTTCGCCATCGGCATACAATCATTGAACCCAAAAACACTCGGCGGATATCCCTGGCTTGAGAATGATGTAATGCCTGAGATTGATTATTTCGACCAGAATGATTATTCAGATCTTAAAAAGGGCGGTATTGCCCATACCTTATACCGCATTGAAGCCGCCCGCCCTGTTCAGGATGGCAGTGTGTTGCATGCCTATTGCCGAAACCGCTTTGAAGACAGATCGGTGACAAACTGGGGTTACGACAATTACCTTGTTAAGGCCTATGATGATGGTGGGCTTATCGGCTCCTCCATTGCCATTTTTGGATGCTCACCCGATGAGGTGCTCAATAGTATTTCAGAAATTGAAATTAACGAAGGCCTGCCCCACCCCGAACTGAACGGGCAGTGGAGCAAGATGGCAGCGGAGGCATCATCTGCGTATATGATCATGGGGTTCGGGGAAGAGGATTTTGAAAAGGCCCTGGCATATACGGAGCAAGCCGGGCTCAAATACCTGTACCACTCAGGCCCATTTGAGACCTGGGGGCATTTCGAATTGAATAAGACATTTTTTCCAGAGGGAAGAAAAAGCCTAAAAAGCTGTGTTGAAAAAGCTAAAGCCAAAGGGATATCGCTCGGCCTGCACACACTTTCAAATTTCATTACCACTAATGATGCCTACGTAAGCCCGGTGCCCGACCCAAGGCTGGCGGAAGTGGGTTATTCCATCATTGAAAAAGCCATCGGCCCCGCCGCAAAGGAGATCATCATCGAAGACCCATCGAGATTTAACCAGTTCCGTAACAACTACCTTAAAGCTGTTCGTATTGGTGATGAGATAATCCGCTACGCGGCTGTTAGTGAAACAGCGCCATGGATCCTGCTCGAATGCCAGCGGGGTGCCTTTGGGACCAAAGCATCTGCACATCCCGAAAAAGAAACCATATTCAAGCTGGCCGATCACGCCTATAAGGTTTTCCTTTCCAACCCGGAACTAACATTTGAGATTGCAGAGAACATCGCAAATCTTTATAATGAAACCGGTGTAAGGCAGATCTCTTTCGATGGCCTTGAGGGATGCCGCTCTACCGGCCTCGGTAATTACGGGGAGATACTGTTTACCTCCACATGGTTCAATAAACTGGATGAAAATATCAGGTCGCATTACATTGCCGATGCCAGCCGTACATCACATTATTTCTGGCATATTTTCACACGAATGAACTGGGGGGAGCCGTGGTATGCAGGCTTCCGGGAAAGCCAGACCGAATACCGCCTGAAAAATCAGAAATATTTCGACAGGAACTATATCCCGAATATGCTTGGATGGTTTTTGATGAAACCGGCAACAAGCATTGAGGACATTGAGTGGCTCCTTGCCCGTTCAGCAGCTTTCGATGCAGGATTTGCTTTCGTGACCTCATACGAAGCCCTGGAGAAAAATGGCTTTACCAATGATATACTGGCTGCCATGGCCTTATGGGAAGATGCCCGCATGAAAGGAGTGTTCACATCTGAGCAAAAACAACTCATGGAAGATGTGAATAACGAGTTTCACCTGGAAGAGGATGACGGACGGCTGCTCCTCAGCAGGATCTTTACATATCGGCTCAATCATGAGAAAAAACAAAGGCAGCCCGGTGAACCGGTAACGACATCACTGGACTTTCAAAATCCAGGCAGTGAACAGCCCATGCAATTTATTATTACTGCAAAAAAAGGTGCTGTCATCAACCCTCAAATGGAAATTGACGGCAGCAGGATGATCACCATTCCCGTGAAACTTGATGAAGGGCAGCACATCAAATACAACGGAGAATTTGCCAGTGTTTATTCCGATGAATGGCAGTTGTTGAAATCCATCAGCCTGAACAGATCCATCCTGAAACTCGGCCCCGGTGCACACAATATCGAAGCATCATGTAATTTCAAAGGAATTGAAGGGGAGATGTTGCTGGAGATTCGGCTGAAAGGAGAAACAGAAATAATAAATAAGCCTTAGTAACCATATCTATCTGTATGAAACAAATATTTTCTTTTTTCTTCTTTCTGATTTTTATTGGTGCATCCTATTCACAGAACTATACTTATCCCTATCAGGACCCTTCTGTATCAGTTGATTTAAGGGTAGAAGACCTTATCTC
>JAGLEK010000604.1 GCA_023145125.1 Bacteroidales bacterium
GACGAAGTGCAGCTATATGCTGATCAGATACTGGGCATGCAACTGGTCACACCACAAACAGGCCCGCAAGGTAAAAAGGTACGTAAGGTGCTGATAGAACAGAATATATATTATCCCGGCGAATCGGAACCCCAGGAATTCTATATGAGTATTCTGCTCAACAGGGACCTTGGAAGGAATATGATCATGTATTCCCCCCGTGGTGGAATGAACATAGAGCAGGTTGCCGAGGAAACTCCCGACGAGATCTTTACGGAAGTGATCGACCCAAGGGTTGGATTGCAGGGTTTTCAATGCCGCAAGGTGGCTTTTAACCTCGGACTTTCAGGCGATGCCTTTAAAAATATGGTGAAGTTTGTCAGTGTCCTGTATAAAGCATATGCCGGTAGCGATGCCTCTCTTTTTGAGATCAACCCGGTGATGAAAACTTCCGATAACCGGATCTTCGCTGCTGATTCCAAGGTGACGATAGATAACAATGCCCTATACCGCCATCCTGATATTGAGGAAATGCGCGATATTTTCGAGGAAGACCCTATTGAGGTAGAAGCAAGCCAGTACGACCTGAGCTATGTAAAACTCGATGGTAATGTTGGCTGTATGGTCAATGGTGCCGGCCTTGCAATGGCTACAATGGATATCATCAAGCTTTCCGGAGCAAACCCGGCCAATTTCCTGGATGTTGGAGGTACCGCAAGTGCAAAAAGGGTTGAGGAAGCCTTCAGGATCATCCTTAAAGACCCTAACGTGGAAGCTATCCTTGTGAATATTTTTGGCGGGATCGTGCGTTGCGACAGGGTAGCGCAGGGTGTTGTAGATGCCTATAATAATATCGGGGAGATAAAGGTTCCGATAATTGTCAGGCTGCAGGGAACAAATGCGGAAGAGGGTAAGGAACTCATCGACAACTCCGGCTTGAAAGTACATTCGGCCATTCAGCTTGAAGATGCGGCACAAATGGTGACCGAAGTGCTCGGGGAATAAAAATAATAATGTAATATTAGCAGGGGCTGCAATTTTTATTGCAGCCTTTTTTTGCTTTCAGTTGCTTCCGGCATCAAGTTTCGTTATCTTAGGGGAAAATGATGTGTGATGTCGGCCTTTATACACAAAAAGCTATCAGGTATAGCATTGCTGGTTTTGATCTTCATTGCCGGGTGTTCATATTCACAGGATAAGATGCAAGAAAACTACCTGCATATGAGGATGGAAATGGTCAGGAAGCAGATTGAGGCCCGCGGGATCCGGGATACGAAAGTGCTGGATGCCATGAAAAGGGTTGAACGGCACCACTTTGTTCCTGATGGGTATGAGCATGCTGCATATGGCGATCATCCTCTGCCAATAGGTGACGGACAAACCATATCACAGCCTTATATCGTTGCCTTGATGACAGATCAGTTAGACCTCGACAAAAAGGATAAGGTTCTGGAAGTAGGAACAGGTTCCGGATACCAGGCAGCCGTCCTTGCCGAAATTTGTGATTCTGTTTTCAGTATTGAGATATTTGAATCCCTTTACAAAACTTCCGGAACGTTGTTGAAAGACCTTGGTTATGATAATGTTATTTTAAAACATGGTGATGGCTATGAGGGTTGGCCCGAGCA
>JAGLEK010000605.1 GCA_023145125.1 Bacteroidales bacterium
ACGGTTGAGGTATTTTATAAAAAGGGAGAGATCCTTTGCAAGCAGGGATCCTTTGCTTCCAAGATCATTTACCTGTCTGAGGGCCTGGTTAAGGTCTACCTGGAAGGAAGCCCGAAGGACCTGGTGCTCAGCATTACGCCTAAGAGCAACCTGGTGGGATTATCCTCTATATACGAAGGAAATAATACTTTTCAGTTCTCCGTCAGCTCTTATGTCGATTCAACGGCAAAACTCATCGATATCAACATTTTTAAGCAGTTGCTAAGGCAAAATGCTGCATTTGCATCAAAGATCATAGATATACTCAATGAGAATACTGCCCAGGCATACGGCCGCTTTTTCTGTCTGACCAGGAAGCAGTTGCATGGGAGGATGGCTGATATTATGATGTGCCTTTCGGAGCGGATCTTCAAAAGCCTTGAATATGAACTTCCACTTTCCAGGAGCGACCTCGGTGAGCTTACAGGGATGTCGACAGAGAGCGTGATAAGGCTGATGAAAGAGTTCAAAGACGATAAGCTTATTGAAGTGTCAGGTAAAAAGATCACAATTCTCGAGCCCAAACGGATGCGTAAGATCAGTGAGGTAGGATAATATATTGTAACTTTACTTCATGAAGCACATTCCCAATTTTATTACACTGCTGAACCTGTTAGCCGGTTGTTTGGCCATTGTTGCCATTGCCAACGGAGCGCTTACACATGCCTCCTGGTGGATCATACTGGCAGCTGTTCTGGATTTGCTAGATGGAGCTGTTGCACGCCTGACCGGTTCTGTTTCTGCGATTGGCAAACAGCTTGATTCACTTGCAGATGTGGTCTCGTTTGGTGTAGCTCCCGGCTTCATGATCTATGCCCTTCTCAATAATGCCATAGCAATATACTATCCCGATAATGAATCCATGTATTATCTGGCCTACATGGGTTTCCTGATTCCTCTCTTTGCAGCTCTCAGGCTGGCGCGTTTTAACATCGATACAGGCCAGGAAAAAAACTTCCTTGGCTTGCCTACACCGGCAGTTGCTTTGATGGTGCTTTCCATCCCCATTACTGTGAATTGCAGGCTGGTAGAGATACCATGGCTGAACGATTTTCTCAACCATCCCTGGGGACTTATAGCTGTTGCTATTGTTTTGTCCCTCTTGATGGTGGCTCCTTTGCGCTTGTTCTCATTAAAGATCAGCAGTATCTATTGGAAGTACAACCGTGCCAGATATATTCTGATCATCTTTGCAGTAATACTATTCTTCTCGATCCGCTTTGCTTCCATCCCGTTTATACTATTAATGTATATAGTCCTTTCCCTGTTAAAGCTAAATGAAGCTGAGGCTGAATAGTTCATCAAACATAATATTGATATAAAATAAAAGGAGTTGCCTAAATCAGGCAACTCCTTTTTGAACACTTAAGCTTTAAATTAACCCCTTTAAATTTGCTTAAGCTTAATCTGTCATGATGAGTTTCTGTACAGAACTGGTATTGCCGGCAATAACCTGAACCAGGTAATATCCTGCTTCAATGGAGGCTCCGGTATTGCTTAAACCGTTCCACTGCAAGGTATGAGTACCTGTATTATGCAGGCTCCTTGTGCTGTATATTAATTGTCCGGAAGTGTTGTATACTGAAATAGTTACCTCTTCAGAAGAGGTTAAAGTAAAACTAATATTTGTTAAGCCTCTGCTAGGATTTGGATAAACTCCGAGAGCTATATCATGTTCATGTTGTGAAATGTATTCGGGGCTGTGCATGTTTGCAGCTCCTGCAGCAGCTTGCTCGATTGTTTTGTCCGGAATAAGATCATCAGGATCGTCATTATGGCATCCCAGGCATGAATATGCAGGACTAAGTGCGGCAGGCCTGTCTGCATCATCTCTTACAAAGCTTCCATCAGCAATGAACATGCTTGCAGTGTCAGGAATGATCTTGAAAAGGTGTGACCTGATATCACCCTTAAACCCGCTTTGTCCTCTTGTTGTGCCTGACTTGGCAGCAAAGGGCATATGGCAGTCGAGGCAGGTAGTACTGCTTGAATGGTTGAGGTTTGCAACCTGGTTACTATGGCAGGAACCACAGGTTTGCTTGATCCCGTCACCATCCCAGATAACCCTTTTATGAGGATCGTGGCAGGTTACACAACCTTTGTTATCAAATGATGATGAAGAGTAGTGTCCGGTTGTAACAAACTCATCCCATTGCTCATGGTGCTTTATGAATCCACCACTGGAGTTAATAGGGCTTTTGTAATCTCTGTTATGGCACGTTCCACAAAGGAAGTTTATATCGTCACCATTTGCATCAGGTGTCTGTACAACTCCGTTTATGTCCAATCCGCCAACGCTATTGTCAAGATGAGCAAATTCATAAACCTTGTCGATGTTTGATGATGATGGAGCGGCGATATGGTCGCTGCCGGGGCCATGACAGCCTTCACACCCAACACCACCTTCGGTAAAGGTACCAAGGCCTTCTACACCGGGAAGCCATGTGCCTGTCAGCTCTCCGCCTGTAGTATGGCACTTGAAGCAGCCATAGTTATAGATCTTCTCATCGCCCGGGTGATAATCTACCCAGCCATGGTCTTCACCACCGTAGAAGTTGAACTGGTTATGCCCGAAGCCTGCAGTAGGAAATGAGCTTCCTGCTGTGCCGATCAGATGGCCATCGGTTCCGACAAACCTTGATTTCCATCCGTATCCGCCAATAACACCGGCTATATCTTCCCAGTTATGTGAGCCGTCGGCGAGGCTGTCCATCCATGTATTCTGGAAGTTAACCGCTTCAGGAGGGTAGACGGGTGGCTGGTTGTTTTGAATGACCGTAAACTTATACGGGTGACCTGACTCAACCCAATCGTTATATTTGCTTGAGTGGCAGGTTTGACATGCTTCAGATCCTACAAAGGATGCAGTCTGAAACTTTCCTCCCGGGACCATAAGAAAGTCACTGCTGGTAAACACAAGCAAAAGACCTGTCAAGAGCACCGGGCTAATAAGTAAGAGTAGTGATTTTTTCATAATAGCTATATTAATTAAGTGATATATTTAGTTTATTGAATTTGTATTGGTAAAAATACTTGTTCGGGTGTGACGTGTCAATAACATCCAATACGTATATTGGAATACCATCTACTACGTAGTTTTTTAATAAAGGAAGGTGAGTGAATTTTGTTATTCGAAGGATATGATGTTATGCCGGGCAGCATATTTCAGCAAGGCAACGACTGTCTTAACATTTAGCTTTTGCATCAGGTTCCTTCGATGGGTTTCAACAGTTCTGAGGCTAATATGAAGTTTGTCAGCAATTTGCTGGTTGCTCATGTCATCTGCAATATTCTGAATGATCTCGATCTCTCTTTTTGTTAACGGGATTTCCGGTTCTTCATTTTTATCCTCTTCATGTGGAGGATTTACCAGCCTGTTAAAAAGTTGTTCTGAAATTTTATTGCTAAACACTTTTTTCCCACTGAGTACAGACTCGATGGCATCTACAAACTCCTGCTTCTTTGAGTTCTTAAGGAGATAACCTGATCCACCTGCCTTCAGGATCTCAACAACATACTCGTTTTCTTCATGCTGGGTGAGGGCGAGGATCTTAATTTCGGGCATCGTTTTTGAGATGATCCTGGTTGCTTCAATACCATTGAGTACCGGCATGGAGATGTCCATTAAAATGATGTCAGGATCCAGCAGTCTTGCCTTTTCGATAGCATCTTCGCCATTAACAGCCTTGCCAACTATCTTATACCTTTTCAGCGGTTTCAGGATGTTGATGATACCGTTATGGATAAGCTCATGGTCATCAGCTATAAGGATCTTTACAATTTCCATTATCTTATGATTTTCTGCATGGTATTTCAATGATGATCTCTGTTCCAAAGTCGGGAGAGGAGTTAATGGTAAAGCTACCGTCGAAAGCAATCACCCGCTCCTTCATGCTGATCAGGCCGATCCCTGCATTATTCGTGTCTTTCCCCTTGAATTCAGGGTCGAAGCCCCTTCCGTCGTCTTCTATAACAAGAACAATAGCCTGGTTTTGCCGAAGTATCTGGAACATGGCATTTTTTGCCCGGGCATGCTTGATAATGTTATTTACGCTTTCCTGGCAAATCCTGTACAATGCTTTTTCAAGTTTCGGATCTATCCTTTCGTTAAAGTCAAATGCATTGAACTGAAACTTTGTGTCGTATAGCTCATTGGCTTTGCGGATGAGGTTCTCGATCGCTACGATCAATCCAAAATCCTTAAGTACTATCGGAATAAGGTCATGGGCAATGCTTTTTGCTTCACGTATGGCAGCATCAATTTGTTTCTGGATATTTGCCGTAACCTCAGGTTTTATCTCTTTTTCATTATCGCTTTCCCCGGCAAATTCCTGTATGGCATAGGATATTGCAGTAAGCATCTGGCCAAGGCCGTCATGCAGGTCAGTGGCAATCCTCATCCTTTCTTCTTCCTGGGCTTCATTAATGGCAATGAGCCTTTCTTTCCTTAAATGATCCAGCTTATTCTCAATAGCATATTGTTCAGTTAAGTCGTGCCCGACGATGATCAGGCCTTCCGTGCCGTCTTTTTCACTTTTTAAAACAGAACAGGATACTGATGCCGGGTTAATCCTGCCGGACTTTGTTAAAAACTGTTTTTGCTTAATGATAGATGATCTTAGTTTTGCCAGTTCTTCACCGGTATGATGTTCCTGTCCGGAGAATTCCGGTATTTTTTCAAACAGCTCCGGCAAATGCATCCCTTTCATTTCTGATTCAGTATATCCCAGCAGCTCAAGAGCCGCTTTATTTGCTGATCGTATCTTCAGGCCGTTATCGGTCACTATCAGGGCATCAAACATGTTTTCCAGGATGTTGTTGAGATAGTTTCTTGTGACGGTAGTGTTTTCAAGGGCATTTATCATGTTGTTAAAGGATTGGGCCAGAATACTGAACTCGTCCTTTGTATGAATATTTGCTCTTGCATTTCTATTGCCTTTGCTGATCTCGTCAGTGATACTGACAAGCTGCCTGATTGGCCGCGTAACGCTCCTGATAACGATCATCCCCCTGAAAATGAGGATGGCAATTACCATAATGCCCAGTGTGAGAAATGTATAGGTGCTGTGTTTTATAACGGTATTGTTAATGCTTTCATTTTTGATGATCTCGAGTTTCGTTTGCTTCAGCAAAACATCCACAACCCCTGTCCCGTATTCAATTTCGTCTTTAACACCATTGAGCAGCGCCTGAATACCGGCATTCTCAGGATCGGAATATTTAAGCATTTCGACTGTCAGGCTATCAATTTTCGCAACGGCTGAGCGAAGATCAGATAACAATTCCCTGTCATGCCGGCGGGTGATCACAAGGAAGCAATCACCCAGCTTTGATTTGGTGTTTAATATCTCATCACAGAATTGTGATTTGTATTGTTCTTCGCGGTGGCTGGCAAAATAATTTGTTGAGATCATCAATGAGCCCAGCGAGAGCTTAAATTCCTGCAGCGCATCCAGTTCATTGTACTCTGTGATAAGGTTTTTGGAAGTCTCCTTGAACATGCTTACCGCGACCTGGCTTGCAATGAATATCAGGATGATAAATAGCAGGACTACAAGGCCTGAGGTGGTTAATTTTTTTCCAATAGATCGCTTCATGTGATGTCTTGGTATAGATTGTTAATCAAGTAAACAATCGAAATGGTATTTTGTCATTGGCTAATTTAAATGAAATAATGCAAGTATTGTCATATTATGCTGTAAGCAAGTAAATCATGAAAGATGTTTTTTGATCATTACTGTTTTTTTTATTAAAATTTAGTATATTTGCACTCCCTTTTGATAAGCGAAAATAGCTCAGTTGGTAGAGCACGACCTTGCCAAGGTCGGGGTCGCGGGTTCGAGTCCCGTTTTTCGCTCCAGAAAAAATGGCATCCGCACGGTGCCATTTTTTATTCTCGCCCGGGTGGTGGAATTGGTAGACACGTTGGACTTAAAATCCAATGGCTGTAAGGCCGTGCGGGTTCAAGTCCCGCTCCGGGTACAAAAAATGCCCCCGAGTCCTCGGGGGCTTTTTTTGTACTTCTTCAATCTTACATCGTGCAATCGTGCAATCGTGCAATCCCCTTCGCACATCGCCACATCTAACATTGGCAGATGACGGGCGTTGGGCATTGGGCTCTAGGGGTTGCTTCTTTCATACTGTGTCGTGTACTGCGGTTTTGGGGTGATTTAAGCCAAAATATACCGCACTGTTCACCGCACTGTTTAGAATGGATGTAAAATAAATCTCTTTAGCCGTTTCGATGTCTATCACGCTTCCCTAGCCTGAACTAGTTACAAACCTATCTGGTGGGGTGAAAACTATTCTAAATCGGGGTTTGATAAAATATGTTTTTTGTATTGTTCCCCTGACATTGGGCATGTCGCAAGGTCAATAAATTGATTCTTTGTTAATTTGCACTGTTTTGCCATTTTGTGTATTAATGGCTGTCTTAATTCTGTGCTATTAGAACCATGACTAACCTTTGTATGTAATATCCTAACCCCATCAATGCAGTACTCTAACCATTTATGATCATCTGCCTTTGTGTTTGAAGGTACGAATCCCTTTTTCTTCAAATTTTTATAGGTTTCACCCGCCTTAAGTGTCTTTCTCATTGGTCTCAACCTTTTTAACGATCATATTTAAAAAGTCTTTAATCCGCTTAAGTCTGTTTGTAAGTTGATTATCTTCAAGGGAATTGTATGATTCATAGATAAAATCAAATTCTTCACAAAAGCTAAATTCCGCTTCCGCTTGAGTGTATCCCGTACCTATTATGTCAAGTAGCTCACTGCGTATAACGTAGAAATTGTCAACCATCTCAACAATATTTGTTAGAACAATATTGAGTAAGTACTTTTTATTGCCTATATGAATAGAATCCATGGTTTGAGCTAAATGCACCCTGTCGTCCCTATACTCCGCCACCTTTTTCTTTTTGGGTTTGCCTTTTTTTGATAAATTGATTTCATATTTAACGGCATAGTCCGCGATAGGTTCTTCGACCACAAGCTCAACTTTTGTTAATAGCTTCTGTTTAACTCCCTTCTTAAATTGTCTTATTGAGTATATCTCAGATGGTTCAGGATCGCCATTAAAAGTTACAACCTTCACAGGTGCAGTACCAAAGCTTGTCGTGAACTTATATAACCCCTCTGTTATTTCATTTAATTGTTCAGGGGTTGTATACAATTCCTTTAATTTTAAATAATCTCCGGAGTCTGCAACCTGTAGGACTTCATCAATCTTCTTGTTTACTAGGTCTCGCTGGCTGGAAATGTCGGCTAATCCAACCTGAATCCGTTTAGTAAATACAAATTCAGGGATTGCACTACCCGGTTTAAAGTTACTAAGTTCGATTTTGAAATGGTTGGTGTCGATTGTTTCTTCCTTATCAATATTAAGTATTGCGATTCTTTTAATGAGTTCTTCAAGATTTTGGGCAATATCCACCAATACCTTAATGGGAAGGGTATTATACTTCCCCACTTCACCACCAATCTGAAAGCTGACACCCCTGTTAAAGTCTATTTTCATATCTCGTTCTGTGACCGTATTTATTACGAGATTCTATAGGTTTTGTTGCGAAGGTAAACAAATTTAGGCAACTTATTTAATACCCAGAACAGTTCCTATTTTCTCCGCATATTTATACATGTATGCAAATGCTAGTGATGGTCTGCCAGTATCTCCCCAATTCGCCTCACTCCATCCTGATCCGCTACCACTAAATCCTGCATTGAGGCCTGCTTGCATGGCGGCCGTTACATTCCATTGCACTGTAAATTGTGCGGTACTGTCAATGATAACAATAGAAAACCTGATCATAGTCTCCTGCTCTATCTCTTTGCCCTGAGTCGAAATGTAACCTTGATCTTCATTAGACTCATCTATCCTAAATCCGTCGGCTATAAGAGTGCTATAAACGAAATCAAAAAGATCACTCCCATACTTATCTGTCTGTGTAATAACCTTTGTAGCACCCTTTGGAATTACACCTCGTTCCTCCGGGGTTAGTAACGCATTGGGTGTGACACATCCGCTCAACAGAACAATGAAGACAATAGTAATACCCTGGTTAAAATGTTTCATAACTCATTGGGTTTTAATTCGTAGCAATAAAGTTAAAAGAAATATCCATAATAAATGTGACATTTTTTCATTTTGTGTATTGTAGGAAGAGCCAATTAAAAGAACCTGCGTAACACAGCATTAATAGAGCTATTTATCCTCTTTCAGATATTTTACCTTTAAGTGTGATAATCGCTCACCTAACTCTTTTTCATATTCAATTGTATCATTCTTGGGTATTTCATATGATTTGAAATCTTTTAAATCCCCCAAGTTACTATGCCGGTATCTAACAAAGATTGCTGATACATAGTCGATCTTTCCGGAAATATAACCATCAGGAGTATATGTAGCCATGCCTATATATTCTTGTGTTTCCAATTCCCATAGTTTAACTCCACCAAATTGACTATCAATATATATATCAAGTTTTGTTGATACACCCTCATAATTATCTTTTTTAGAGGTTATAGTGTAATCATAACCAGTTGAGGTTAGTATTGAATCCAGATCCTCAATATTCTTGCCGATTAACATATTTACTAAATCGAGATCATTTATTTGGGCTTGTGGGGTAAATCCTGAAAGAAGAAAGATTGAAATAAATATGAGTTTTTTCATTGTAATCACTTTTAAGTAAAATAAAAAAAATAATCTACTCTTCCCAAATCGAAAATCGAATATCAAAAATCCACTCAAAACCCAACACCCAAAACCCAACACACCCTAACCAAAGGATCTAGCCCTTCTCTTGCTTGTATATTATAT
>JAGLEK010000606.1 GCA_023145125.1 Bacteroidales bacterium
ACCGGCATCAACGATATGGTGATGGATCCGCGTGACCCTGATGTCATCTATGCTTCTTCGGAGCAGCGAAGGCGTCATGTCCATACAAAGATCGGTGGTGGCCCTGAGTCAGGTGTACACAAGACCACCGACGGTGGCAAGACATGGAAAAAACTGAAGTCGGGACTGCCGGGTGGCGATGTTGGTGGGATCGGCCTGGCTATCTCACCGGTAAACCCTGATGTGGTCTATGCAATCATTGAGGCTGCAGGAGAAAGCGGAGGTTTCTTCCGCACTGCCGACAGGGGTGAATCATGGAAAAAGATGGGCAGCCATCATGCCAGCGGGCAGTACTATAACGAGATCTTCTGTGATCCGGTAGATGTCGATAAGGTGTACTCTGTAGAAACAATTTCTCATGTTACTCTTGATGGGGGTAAAACCTGGAATCGTATAGGTAACAACAGCCGCCATGTGGATGACCATGCCTTATGGATCGATCCTGAAGACACCAAACATTTTCTTATCGGTGGCGATGGAGGTGTCTATGAAAGCTTCGACGGAGGGAAAAATTATATTTTTAAGTCAAACCTCCCGGTTACGCAGTTCTATAGAGTAAATGTTGACAATACATGGCCTTTCTACTGGGTGTATGGAGGAACCCAGGATAACAACAGTTATGGAGGCCCTTCACAGAATACAAGCCGCCAGGGCGTGAGCCAGGGAGAATGGGTGGTAACACTGGGTGGTGACGGGTTCTGGCAGGCTATCGACCCCGACAATCCTGATATTGTTTATTCGGAGTATCAATACGGAAACATCACCCGCTATGATAAAAAGAGCGGACAGGGAACCGGGATCAAACCCCAGCCCCGCAAAGGAGAAGATACCTATAAATGGAACTGGAACACACCATTCATCATCAGCCCGCACTCCGGTACAAGGCTTTATATAGCAGCCGACAAAGTGTTCAGAAGTGATAACCGCGGAGATAACTGGGAAGTGATCAGCGACGATATAACAGCACAGGTCGACAGGAATACCTGGCCGGTGATGGATCGTTACTGGGGTGTGGATGCCGTACAAAAAGATGTGTCTACCTCCCTCTTTGGGATGGCGGTTTCCCTGGCAGAATCAAGTTTAAAGGAAGACCTGCTTTATATCGGCACCGATGATGGGGTGATCTCAGTTACAGAAGATGCCGGTGAAAACTGGCAGCAGGTGAAGAGCTTTCCGGGTGTGCCCGAGTACACTTATGTAAGCGATATCCTTCCTGATAAATTCGACGAAAATATCGTGTATGCTTCATTTGATAACCATAAGCGTGACGACTTTAAACCATATATTCTGAAAAGTAATGATAAAGGAAAGACCTGGGCTTCCATCAGCGGGAACCTTCCCGAAAATGGAACTGTACATACCCTTGAGCAGGATAATGAGCGCCCTGAATTGCTTTTTGCCGGTACCGAATTTAGCGTCTTCTTCAGCATCGATGGCGGTAAGATCTGGACACAGCTCAAGTCAGGTTTGCCTTCTGTAGCTGTAAAGGATATGGTAATACAGGACAGGGAAACCGACCTGGTACTTGCAACCTTCGGACGTGGTTTCTACATTCTTGATGACTATTCACCGCTTCGAGTTCTCAGCAAGGAGCTTCTTGACTCAGGCGCATATATCTTCCCGGTAAAGGATGCTTTGATGTACACCATGACAAGGGGAAGATACGGACAGGGATCGACACCTTATTTTTCTAAGAATCCTGATTTCGGAGCAGTAATTACATACTATGTAAAAGAAGCTCCTAAAACCTTGAAACAGATCCGGAAAGAGGAAGAGAAAAAGCTGATCAAGGATAAAAAACCTATTCCCATTCCCGGCATGGAGGAACTGAGGGCTGAAGAGAAAGAGGTGAAGCCCTACCTGATCTTTACAATTACCGATGCTGATGGCAATATAGTGAGGAACATCAACAAGCCATATTCAAAGGGACTGAACCGTATGGCCTGGAACCTGAGGTATCCTGCAAAAAGCAGTGTCAGGCTCAAAAACGACAAATATGATCCGATGGCCAATGACCGTGACGGTATGGCTGTTATGCCCGGTAAATATTTTGTCAGCCTGTCAGAATGGGTTGGTGGAGAAGTTAGTGAATTGGTACAAGCGGTTGAGTTCAATACAGTGGTGCTGAATAATGTGACATTACCTGCGCCTGATCTGGCTGAATTGCTGGCTTTTCAGGAAAAAACAGCCAGGCTTACACGTGCCATTAATGCTGCCCAAAAGATTACGGATAACCTGATCAAAAGGACGCAGTATGTGAAACAGGCCATAAACAATACACCGGATGCTCCTGCAGAACTTCTGGCTAAAGCTACAGAAATTGAACTTCAACTTGATGATATCCGCTGGGCATTTTATGGACAGAGCCCGGAAGCCAGCAGGGAAGAGAACTGGCCTGCTTCACCTTCTATCAACGAGAGGGTAGGAGCACTGGTTTATTCTCACTGGGGATCAACATCCCGAGTGTCGGAAACACAAATGCAGATGTATGATATCCTGGCTGAGGAGTTCCCGCCAATATTGGAAGAGCTCAGGAATATTGCTGAAGTTAAACTGAAAGCACTCGAAGCTGAGCTTGATGCCATAGGCGCTCCCTGGACACCGGGAAGGATACCTGAATGGAGTGAATAATTAATCATTAAAAACTCATAATCCCCCTTTTTAACATTTATTAATTCCAATTTCATAGGAAACTAAATTAGTTTTTAGTTTCTTTGCATTCCAAATATATTTCAATTGGCCGGAGGTGGAGGCATTCCCTCAAAAAACACCCGGGCGAAATTGAGAAGTACAATTGTGAATCATGAAAGCAGATATAAAAAAGAGGAATGAGATCGCAGATGCATTTAAAAGGCATTTCCTGCATTTCGGGTTTAAAAAAACCACTGTCGATGATGTTGCTGCTGAACTGGGTATGAGTAAGAAAACCATCTACAGAAACTTTGATTCTAAGGATGATATTTTCTATTTCATAATCAGCAGAAAAGCGAAAGAAAGAAGGGTGATGATCGAAAAGAAGATCAAGAACTTTGACTCTGCAAGTGCAAAGATGGAGGAAATGATCAGTATCAACTTCACCAAATTCAGGCAAATTCATAAAAGGACAAGCCCGGCTTTTGATGAGCGTTTCCAGGCCGAGATCGCGGCCGGAGCTTTCAAAGAAGCTTTTAATCAACTGGTGAGTGATATTATTGATGAGGGTGTGAAAAAAAATGAGTTCGAAGTGTGTGATCATGATATTACCGTCAGGTATATTCAGGCACTCATTACCGAGACGGTTAAAAGTATACGCGAGGATCATTCATCACAACCGGAAGATTTCCTGATCTGTACGGTAAATAAACTTTTGAAAAAACAATAATACTAATCATAATTTAGAAGTCATGCGAAGAAAAATAATCGTAGTCGTTTCTATTATTGCCATACTGGTCATATCATTTATGGCAATGTCGTATTTCTCAGGTCTTCAAGAAACCCCCGAAACTGAGATCCCTGAAGATGTTGCAAGGAAAGTGAAAGCATTGCCTGTTAAGTATGAGCAGGTAAGCTATACCATTAGCTCAACCGGCAGGCTTGGTTCACAAAGTTATGTGGATATCATCTCAGAAGTGCAGGGTGAGATCCTTCCCGGAAATGTTCCCCTTAAAAAGGGACAACGTTTTAAGAAAGGCGATCTGCTCATCAGGATCTATGATGAGATCACTGATTATAACCTGAAAGCAGCCAAAAGCCGTTTTCAGAACAGTATTGCCAACATCCTGCCCGATTTTAAGATCGACTACCCGGAAGATTATCAGATGATAAAGGATTTCTTCGATGCACTGAAGATCTATGAACCATTGCCCGAGCTGCCTGAGATTACTTCTGATCAGCAACGCATATTCCTGGCAAGCAGGAATATCCTTAACGATTATTTTACCATCAAGAGCAGTGAGATACAACTTGGTAAGCACAGTATATATGCTCCCTTCAGCGGAACCTTCACTGAGGTAATGCTGGAAGTTGGTTCAATTGCCAATCCGGGCAGCCGCCTGGCCAGGATCATCAACACCGGAATGCTTGAACTTGAGTTGCCGGTAAACGTGTCTGATGTGAAGTGGATCGATAAGGGAGATGTGGTAATGGTTGCCTCCGAAGATGGTTCGGATGAATGGAAGGGAACCGTTATCAGAAAAGCTGATTATGTCGACCGCAGCACTCAATCAGTGAGCATCTTCATCAGCGTAAAAAATAATTCAGAGAATCCGCTTTATGAAGGACAATATCTTAGGGCATCTTTCGATGGGAAGATCACCGGCAACGCTATGGATATTCCACGCAGGGCTGTTTTCAATAACAATATGGTTTATGTTGTGTACGATAGTACATTAAGGAAAGCTGAGATAAACATCCTCAAGATAAACCAGCAAAGCATGATCATCAATGGACTTGACGAGGGTGTACATGTGGTGGTTGAACCCCTGATAAATGTTGTGGAAGGTTCCACCGTTGAGATTTATTAAACCTTTGAATTCGCTGTTTCAATTTATCTAAATAGAGCAGATCATGATCAAGAAATTAGTTACAACATTTGTAAAATATCCTTTTTATGCCAATCTGATCATTGCCATCCTGATAATGGCCGGTGGTTTTGGTCTGATGAACATGAAAAAGTCATTCTTCCCCGACCGGTCCACCACTGATATTGTGGTAAGCGTTGTCTACCCGGGAGCATCTCCCAAGGAAATGGAAGAAGGGGTTACCATGCGTGTAGAAGAGGCCACCAGGGGCATCGTTGGTATCAAGTGGATTAATTCCACTTCATCCGAAAATTTTGCCAATGTCAGGATTACTACCACCGGTGATTATGATATAGATGAAACACTGATGGAGGTTAAAAATGCAGTCGACGGAATCACTTCTTTTCCTGTCGATGCGGAAAAACCTGTTGTTTATAAGGTTAGAAGCAGGAGTAATGCGCTCTTTATGAGCCTTGTGGGTGATGTCGACCTCCTGACACTTAAAAAGTATGCCGATAACATTGAGATCGATCTGTATAATTCAGGGGTGATGTCGCAGATACAGGTATCCGGCTATCCGGCGCTGGAGATCTCCGTGGAAGCATCAGAAGAAGATCTGCTAAGGCATAATCTCACTTTTAGTGAGATCTCTTTGGCGATCGCCATGAATAACAGGGATATTTCCGCAGGTACGATCCGTTCTGATGAAGAAGAGATACTGATCCGTTCAAGGGCAAAAACCTGTGATCCTGATATGATCGGGGAGATCATTCTCAGGGCCGACAGCGATGGCAGGTACCTGCGCATCCGCGACGTGGCGCAGGTAAAGATGAAATTTGCCGATGTTCCGAGTGGCGCGTTCATGAATGGCAAGCAAAGTATCTCTTTCCAGGTGTTTAAACTCAATGAAGAAGATCTTTCAGAGATCTCAGCATTTCTTGATAATTATATAGCCGAGTTCAACACCCTGCATGATGGTGTAAAACTGGAAGTGACGTATGACTATCTTGATATGTTGGGCGACAGGCTAAACCTGCTTTATAGAAATGGAGGAATAGGCCTTTTACTGGTACTGATATCACTTGGACTGTTCCTGAATCTGCGTTTGTCCCTATGGGTTGCATGGGGTATCCCGGCTTCGTTTTTAGGTATGTTTATCATTGCTGCCCTGTATGGGATCACGATCAACATGATATCGCTTTTCGGAATGATACTCGTGGTGGGGATCCTGGTGGATGACGGGATCGTGATAGCAGAGAATATCTATACCCATTATGAAAGGGGTAAGAGCGCAAAAAGAGCTGCTGTCGAAGGCACCATGGAGGTGCTGCCGGCAGTAACTACTTCTGTTCTGACCACCATAATTGCTTTTACACCACTTTTATTCCTGTCGGGTAGGATGGAGATGATGTTTGAAATGGCTTTTGTCGTGATATTCAGTCTTTTATTCTCGCTTGCTGAAGCATTTTTTGTGCTTCCTGCCCATGTAGGTTCTAAGTTTGTGCTTCGCAAAAATCCTAAAAAGAGTCGCTGGATGAAGATCAGGCGTAGCCTCGACAGGCTGATGGATTTCATGAAATATACCCTCTATGCACCAACGCTGCGTTTCATGCTAAGGTGGAAGTACATTATGCTGGTCACTCCAATCGCTCTTATCATGATCACAGCGGGCTTATTCCAGGGCGGGCAAATAAAATCGACATTCTTTCCTGCCATACCTTTTGATTTTTTTAATGTGAACCTTGCTTTTACTCCCGGATCCGGAGAAAAACAGACCTATGAATATTTGCAGGTTTTTGAAAATGCCATGTGGGAGCTGAATGAAGAAATAAAAGTTGAGTTCGATTACCCGGAAGGAGTTCTGAATTACACCTTTATTTCTATGGGAAATGCATTCAACGGTAAGGAGACCGGTGCGCATTCCGGAAATATTTTTGTACTCCTCAGGAACCTTGAAGATGCACCCCTCAGCAGCTTTGAGATCGTTGAAATGTTGCGGAATAAGATCGGTACGGTGCCTGAAGCGGAAAAATTTACCGTTGAGGGCATGGCTACTTTTGGTATACCGGTGTCGATAAGCTTATTGGGGAAAAATCTGGAAGAGCTTCAACTCGCTAAGGATTTCATGATAAGGGAGATGAGCAATATCAAGATCCTGAAGGATATAAATGACAATAATGCCATCGGTAAGCGGGAGGTGCAGCTTGAACTTAAACCGAAGGCATATTTCCTCGGCCTCACACATAACGACATTACCACCCAGGTACGTCAGGGTTTCTTTGGCGGACAGGCACAACGTTTGCAGATAGGAAAAGACGAGGTCAGGGTATGGGTACGCTATCCCAAACAGGACAGGTTGAACCTTGGCCAGATGGAAGCTATGAAGATAAAAACCCCCGGGGGTGAATATCCGCTTTCTGAACTGGTAAACTATGAGATCAGGCGGGGCCCGGTGAACATACAACGTTATAATATGTCGCGTGAGGTGCGCATTGATGCAAACCTTATTGATCCTTACGCCCCGGTACCCCCGATATTGGAAGAGATAAAAACCAATATTGTCCCAAGGATGCAGGAAATGTATCCCGGGATAAATGTGGAATACCAGGGACAAAAACGTGATAGTGATGAAGCCATGGCTGATCTCAGCAAGTTCTTCGGGATTGCTTTTATAATGATCATCCTGATCATTATGATCCATTTTAAATCATTAACACAGGGTACCATCGTCCTGATGATGATCCCGCTTGGATGGATGGGTGCAATATGGGGACATGGCATAGAAGGCTATCCGGTATCTATGCTCAGTGCATGGGGCATGGTAGCGCTCTCCGGTGTGATCATTAATGATGCCGTGGTGTTCCTGTCAAAATATAATTCCCTTTTGCTGGAAGGCCGGAAAGTTATTGATGCCGTTTATGAGGCCGGACTGGCAAGGTTCAGGGCTATCATCCTCACTACCATCACAACAACGGTAGGGCTTTATCCCATCATTATGGAGGCTAGCTTTCAGGCACAGTTCCTTATCCCGATGGCCATTGCCCTGGCATATGGGGTTATGATCGGTACCGCCTTTATCCTGGTCCTGTTCCCTGTGCTGATTCTTGTGCTCAATGATCTGAGGAGGTTCATGTATAAGTTATGGACAGGAAAAGAAAAAACGGCAGAAGAAATAGAACCGGCAAATATTTTTGAAAGAAGAGTTATTGAATAAACGTATGACCTATCAACAAATGAAAAGAATAAAGCGTATAACGATAGCGGCTGTGGCCCTCATCCTTCTTATTTCAGCGCAAAGCCTGAATGCCCAGCCAATGGTTCAGGACCTGTCACTGGCAGATGCACTGGCTGTAGGCCTTGAGAATAATTACCAGATCAGGATCTCGGATGAGAGCGTCAGGATTGCAGAGAACAATGACAGCTGGGGCGCTGCAGGTATGTTCCCATCCATCTCCCTTGGGGCTTTTCAGTACAATCGCTATGATGCCGCCGATAGCAGGACTGTGCCGGGTGAGAGGGATGAGTATTATACAAACTTCATTGCCCCTTACATTAACCTCAACTGGAGCCTTTTCAAGGGCTTTGCGGTTCATATCACAAAAGATAAACTGGGCGCTCTCCTGGAATATTCAGAAGGATATGCAACCATTGTTGTTGAAAATACCATACAGGGCATTGTGCTGGCATATTATAATGCATTGCTTCAGGAGGAATTGCTGGAGGTCACAGTAGAGGTGAAAGCCCTTTCGCGCGATCGCTATAATTACATGACATTTAAGAAAGACCTTGGCGGAGCGGTAACCTATGATGTGCTACAGGCAAAGAATGCATACCTGGACGATTCAACCACAAACCTACTGCAACAGCTAAATGTCAGGAATGCATACCTGAACCTCCGCCTGCTTCTTGGAGAGGAACAGGATATTCAATATCAACTTACTGATGAGTTCCAGGTGCAGATGATCGGCTTTTCACTGGATTCACTCCTGCAGGAGATGTTGTCCAGCAACAACACCATACGGAACCAGTATGTCAACCAGGAAATATTGAAAAAAGATGTTAAGCTTGCAAAAAGTAACATGTACCCGGTGCTTTCCCTCAATGGCGGATTTGACCATTATAACTCCAGGGCGAAATATGTCGATAATGATCCGCTGTACACCAACAGCCTGGATTATTATGCAAATTTTACGCTTAGCTTCAACCTGTTCAATGGGGGAAATGTAAGGAGGGGGATCAGGAATGCCCGGATCAGCGAACGTATCGGCGAGCTGGAGATCGATGAAATGGAGATCAGCCTGACGAACCTTTTAAAAACTGATTTTGAGCTGTTCAACATCCGCAAGGAATTGTATATGGTGTCGGTCGCAAACCTGGAAAGTGCCAGCCTGAACATGGAGATATCAACTGAAAAATTCCGCTCCGGGGCTATCAACTCATTTAACTTCAGAGATGTGCAGGTGATATACCTGCGTGCTGCTGCTTCAAAATATCAAGCTATTTATAACCTGATCGACATTCAGACTGAGTTGCTGAGGTTATCGGGGGGGATTATTAATGAGTTTTGAGCCCTTCGACTTCCATCGGCCGCCAAAGGCTTGCCGACGGCGCGGCGCTCAGGACAGGTTGTTG
>JAGLEK010000607.1 GCA_023145125.1 Bacteroidales bacterium
GAGGTGTGGGAACCCATGCCATCAGCAAGATCATGATCGATGTACACGGTACCGGTGAACGCATCAAGGGCGCCGTAGGTGTGGATGATGAGTGTGGAGAACAAGCATCGGTAGAATTCTTTATCCTTGGCGATAAAGAGATCCTATGGGAGAGCCATAGGATGGTGAAAGGCTACGAAGCCAAACATTTCGATATAGATATCAGCGGGATAGAAAAGATTGGCCTGTATGTTTCCGATGCCGGCGATGGCATAAATTATGACCATGCCGACTGGGTGAATGTAAGGATACTTTATCATGATTCAGTGCCCGCAGTGGTACATCCTAAAAAGCAAGCCCGTTACCGGCTAACTCCCTTGCCACCAAAGGAGCCCCGTATCAACGGGCCGGTAATATTTGGTGCCAATGCGGGGAACCAGTTCCTGTATAAGATCCCTGCCACCGGAGAACGGCCGATAAAATTCAGCGTAAAAGGGTTGCCACAGGGGCTGACCGTATTTGAGGAGACAGGCCTCATCAGGGGAAAGACACCTGCGAACGGCACCTATGAGGTTACCCTTATTGCCGAAAATGAACTCGGCAAAGACGAAAAGAAATTCAAGATCATTGTAGGGCAGGGGCTGGCACTCACACCTCCCCTGGGCTGGAACTCATGGAATGTATGGGGCCTCAGCGTAGACCAGCAAAAGGTAAAGATCGCTGCCTCTGCTATGAGTGCGGTGGGCCTGGCTGATCACGGCTGGACCTATATCAATATTGACGATGGCTGGGAAGCGGCTGAAAGGACGAAAGAAGGGCTATTGCTTCCAAATGAGAAATTTCCGGACATGGAGAAGCTGGCTGCCGATATTCACAACCTGGGGCTTAAGCTAGGCATCTACTCTTCACCCGGCCCGATGACCTGCGGTGGTTATCTTGGAAGCTATGAGCATGAAATGCTTGATGCAAAGACATGGGCCAGCTGGGGTATCGACTATGTAAAATACGACTGGTGTTCTTACAACGATATTGCCCTTGACCAAAGCCTTCCCGAACTGCAGAAACCCTACAT
>JAGLEK010000608.1 GCA_023145125.1 Bacteroidales bacterium
TCGGGAGACTGATATAAATTAAAATGGCATGTAATAATAAGAACAATGAAAAAGCTATCACATACCAACGAAGATGGTAAAGCCAGGATGGTAGATGTCGGGAATAAGTCCATGCAGCAGCGAACAGCCATTGCAGAAGGGCATATTCAGTTGTCGGCAGAAACCTTGCAACTGATCCGCGATAATGAGATCAGGAAGGGCGATGTGCTGACCGTAGCCGAGATCGCCGGCATTCAGGCTGCCAAGAAGACCAGTGAGCTGATTCCGCTCTGCCATCCGCTTGCACTCACCAAAGTAAAAGTAAGCACCGAGATCGTCGATGATGGCATTAAGGTTACCGGTGAGGCCCGTTGCATTGGCCAGACCGGCGTGGAGATGGAAGCCCTCACAGCCGTTCACATAGCCCTGCTGACGATCTACGACATGTGCAAAGCTGTCGACAAGGAGATGCTGATGGGGGATATCAGGCTCATCGGGAAAACAAAAACCGATCTATAACGTTTCTTTATAGCGAATGAAACTACGTTGGACAATAATCTTGTTTTTCCTGCTTTTTCCTGCGGTGCTTACTGCCCAGGTCAATATATCGCATTTTATGCATTCGGGGCGCTATGAGCTCAGCCAGGCCAACTATGCTGAATCCATCAAGAAATTCAATATTGTCATTATCTATAAGCCCGATCTTTTTGAGCCATATTTTCTGCGTGGCATCGCCAAGCTGTACCTTGGCGACTACAAGGGTGCTGAGTATGACCTGAGCATGGCTGTTACCATACACCCTTTATATTCTCACGCTTACCATTATCGCGCCATTGCACGGGCACAGATGTACAACTATACCAATGCCCTGCATGATTTCCACAAGGCATTGGAGATCGATCCCTTTAACCCGGAAATATATATCGACCGGGGCCTGACCAGGATCAACATGCGCGCTTACAGGGCTGCCATCGAAGACCTAGATGAGGCCATGAAATACGATAAAACCACACCAAACGCTTACCTCTACAGGGCTGTCGCCAAGAGCTATCTCGAAGAGAACGAAAGCGCCATAGAAGACTGTAATAAGGCCCTGATGCTTGATTACTTCAACACCGAAGCCTATCTGAAGCGTGGCCAGATATATTATGAAACTGAAGAATTTGAAAAAGCCCTCGCGGATTTCGAACAGATCCTCGATCTGGATCCCGGAAATTCACTTGCCATATTTCACCGGGGGCTGACGCGTATCAGCACCGGAGATACCTTGAAGGCGATGCGTGATTTCGACCGCGTGATCCGCGACAACCCATATAACGCACTCACCTATTATAACAGGGCATGGCTTAAGGCCGGCACCGAGGATTTTGAAGGGGCCCTCCTTGACTATAACATGGTCGTAAGCATCAACCCCAATAATGTATATGCCTATTACGGCCGGGCGTATATTTATCAGATTACGGAACAATATCAGGAAGCCATTGCTGATTATACAAAATGTATAGAGCTGTTCCCTGATTTTGCCGGTGCTTACCTTCAGCGATCGCAAGCCAGACAGCGATTGAACGATCCCCTCGGGGCACGGCAGGATAACGACAAGGCATATGAGATCATCAATATGCTGAACGATGGTGATGCGTCTACCGAAGCCTTGATGAAAACATATGCGGATTCAACTTATTTCCAGAAGCTGATAGCTTTTGAATCAGACTTTAATTCGGGCAATAAGACCGGTGATCTGAACAGGGCCTATGAAGGAATTGAGCTTCAGCCAAACATGATCGTTAAATTCATAAAAAAAGACAAGGATTTTGTAAAGAAAAAACGTGAAGGATATACTGTTAAGGAGATCACAGAATTCAACATAAGCAATGAGGAGGATCTTGCCTTTGCCATCATGAATGCCGACATGCCGGAGGATGCAGAAGCCCTGGCCCATCACCTCGCAATTGCAGATAGCCTGTTGCGTGAAAACTCTTCTGACTACATCGGGCATTTCCTGAAAGGCGTTGTGAACGGCATGGCCCATAACTTCACCAACTCCCTGGAAGCATACGACAATGCCATCACACTTTATCCAAAGTTTGTCTTTGCATATTTCAATCGTGCCAACACCCGTTATGAACTGGAAGAGTATTTATACAGTGAAAGGGTATACTCAGACGATGTAACCATCACATGGGACAAAATCCCTGCAGCCAATGAAGCAGACATTATCAAAGAGCCCGATTTCGGGATTGTATTAATGGACTACGACAGGGTGATAGAACTCAGGCCAAACATGCCCTATGCATATTTCAACAGAGGTAACATCCGCAACCGGATGAAAGATTATAACAGCGCCATCCTGGATTATTCCCAGGCTATCCATCTGGAACCCGAACTGGCAGAGGCATGGTTCAACAGGGGGCTGACCTATATTTACCTCGATCAGCTCGACAATGGCTGCGGTGACCTCAGCAAGGCCGGTGAGCTGGGTATCAAAAGCGCTTATGGGGTGATCAAACGCTTCTGCTACAAATAGTGCTTGTCCAAAATATCCGATTCCTTCGTTATGCTCGTCTTTAAAACAGTCATTTACCATTGTAAACTCCTTGATTTTAAAGACTTCGCAGGCCTCGATCTCGAACATTCTGAACTAAGCACTGACTTTAAGAACAGACACTAAACAGGGAGATCTAAAAATTCCTAATAATAATCGTAGCTGTCAAAATAATCACCGAAGGCAAGCCCGCCTGCAAGGACCGCAATCAACATTATTACCATAAGGACAATGGTGATAAGGGTCATTATCCCCATAATAGTGAAATACAGCTTAAGCTTGTTAAGAGATGTGAGTAAGCTATACTTATCACCGTTAATATAGGCTTGTTCTGATGATGAGCCGGCCTGGTAAAGGACTACCCCCATCCAGATAGGCAGCCATGCTATGATGATCCCGACAATTGTAAGGGCATAAAAAACACCCACGATGATCATCAGGATGCCGATTAGTTTCATCCAGCCGCGTGCCTGATATACAGGAATACTGACTTCTTTGATTAAATTGGCCTGATCAGTGTTTGCTTGTTCCATGATAATGAGTTTTAATTATTTTTGTGATTGGTTTAAGCATATTACAATGCTTGCTGAACAAATATAACACCCGGGACTGAATATTCAAAACAAAACAATGAGTATAGAAGCAAAAAATATTAACATACTATCAGTAAATATCTCTGAAGCCAAGGGAACCATCAAGAAGCCGGTGAGTGAGATCCACCTGAATGAAAGCGGTGTTGAAGGGGATGCACATGCCGGAAAGTGGCACAGGCAGATCAGTTTGCTGGCAAAAGAAAGCGTTGATAAGTTCGCCGTCGTGGCCGGAAGGGAAATTGCCTATGGCGAGTTTGCCGAAAATATAACTACCGAAGGGATGCTGCTGTATGAGGCCTCACCATTAGACAGGTTTTATTGCGACGAAGTAGAACTCGAAGTAACGCAAATAGGCAAAAAATGCCATGGCGACAGCTGTGCGATTTATCGCGAAGTAGGCAATTGCGTCATGCCGAAGGAAGGCATATTCTGCCGTGTGCTTGGTAATGGAGACCTCCGGGCAGGCGATACGCTTGAATATATACCGAAAGTTTACAGTGCCCTGGTGATCACCCTGAGCGACCGCGCCTATGCCGGTGAATATGAAGACCGCAGCGGGCCAAGGCTTGCCGGGCATCTGCATGGTTTCTTCAATGAACAAAAATGGCTGCATGATATCGAAAATGTGGTTATCCCGGATGATGAACAGGCACTGAGCGCACTCCTTCTGGATGCTGTAGAACAGAGGGTGGATTTTATCTTCACCACAGGAGGCACAGGTATCGGACCACGGGATATCAGTCCTGAAGTGGTAAAAAGCGTGATCCAAAAAGAGGTTCCCGGCATCATGGAAATGATCCGGATGAAATACGGCATGGAGAAGCCCAATGCCTTGCTCAGCAGAGGAGTGGCAGGATCGGCTGACAAAAGCCTGATCTTCGCCCTTCCGGGAAGCGTTAAGGCGGTGAATGAATATATGGAGGAGATCGTGAAGTCGCTGAGGCATATGGTTTATATGTTGCATGGGATTGATGCACATTGAAGGTTCAGGGTGCAGGGGACAAGGGACAGGGGGGCGTAACCAGTAGCCAGTAACCAGTAGCCAGTAACTGTTTGCTTATAACTAATTAGTCATTAATAACATTATGATACGAAAAGACGCCATTGAGTTACTTGAAAAGTACATCCGTAATGAGCGGATGCGAAATCATTGTTATGCCTCCGAGGCAGTGTTGAGGGCACTGGCAGAAAGGCTGGGGCGGGATGTTGATCAATGGGGTATCGCAGGATTGCTGCACGATATCGATGTGGAGATCACCGATGCCGACCCTAAGAGGCATGCGCTTGAGGCTGTTCCCATCCTGGAAGAGGCGGGAATGGACCCCGAAAGCATCGAAGCCATCAAGCTGCATAATAAAGAAGCAAGCGGGATTCCGAGAAGCAAGGAATTCCATTATGCACTCGCAGCCGGTGAAACCATCACCGGGCTGATAGTAGCAACCACACTTGTTTACCCAGACAAAAAGCTGGCCAGCGTAAAGCCAAAGTCAGTTGTAAAAAGAATGAAGGCAAAAGCCTTTGCCGCCTCAGTGAACCGCGACACCATCCGCGAATGCGAAAAGATCGGCATTCCCTTGCCAGAGTTTGCTGAGCTTGCCATCATTGCAATGAGAGGAATAAGTGTGCAGCTAGGATTGTAGAGTGAATAAGGAATAGGGAATAAGGAAAAGGTGGAAGGAAAAAGGGATAAGGAAAAAAAGGAAAAGGGAAATGGAGAAGCGTAGAGTTCAGAAACAATACAATGAGATCGCAGACCTCTATGATCTGCTGTCGGAGGGGGATGATGGCAGCATATACTTCCGTTTATATGTAGAGAGGGTTCTTAAAACCTTCCCGAAAGAGTCTGTTGTCCTTGATAGCAGCTGCGGTACGGGAGACCATGCCATATGGCTTGCCAGGCAGGGATACCGGGTTTTTGCATCCGATATCAGTGACGGCATGATCGCTGTTGCGAGCGAAAAAGCAAAAAATGAAAAAGCCGGCATCAGTTTCTTCAGGAGCAGCTGGGAAGAGCTTCCGGAAAAAACCGACGTGCAGTTCGATATGATACTTTGCCCCGGAAATTCCCTTTCCCATATGCATGATATGGACATGCTCATGCGTTCCTTCAGAGCCGTAAGGAAGGTCCTGAAACCGGGAGGAAAATATCTCTTTGACCTCAGGAACTGGGAAAAAACCTTTGAGGAGAACAGCCTCCCCCCACAGGAATTTCAAGTTAAAAGAGACGGGAGCTTAGTGGATGTGAAATATTCCTGGGATCTCAAAGGCTGGAACACACAGTGCAAGATGTTTGTCGACATCCGCGAGGCAGGAGAAAAGGAATACAGGCAGTTTGTCTTTGATTTCTTCCCGATCGGATTTTTCCAATTACATGATGCCCTGATCGAGGCGGGCTTTGAGAGCGTTGAGAAGGAGGATTTTCCGGATGATGATTATTATTTTGCGGTTGCAAAATAATAAGGTACCGGGTACCGGGAGGCCAGGAAACTTCTTCTATCTCCATCTCATTGTCCATTCTGCATTCTACATTTCATATTTTCCATTTCAGCTACCATCTACTGCCCAATTCCAATCTACCTTGTTTTTGAATAACCGCTACGCGGTAAGGATTGTTTGGCGCTACATTCAAGCTACAGTTAGAAAAGCGCTACGCGCTTTGATGACATGATAAATCCTGCAAGTTTCTCAACGTGGGAAATGAAAAATGCAGAATGCAGAATGGACAATGACTACCCCTGCACCTTGCACCCGGCACCCCATATCTGTTTATTAACATTCCCCTGCTCAAAACAAATTCCAACCCCACTTGAAAAGCTACCATTGCTTTAACTACATTTGCAATACATGCTAAAAAATCTCCTCCACCGGCTCAACAACAAGTATTTCATCACCATCCTCATCTTCGGTGTGTGGATGCTTTTCTTCGACAACAATAACTTCATTGCACAATTCCGGCTTAGCGCAACACTCAACGAGCTGGAGATGGAAAAGGACTATTACCTCTCAGAGATCGAAAAAGACCGCCAGGCTTGTTATGAGCTCAGGACCGACACCCTCACCCTCGAGAAATTCGGCCGGGAGCAATACCTTATGAAACGCGATAATGAGGACATCTATCTTATCGTCGACGAAGGAAAATAACACAATTCACTTAACAAGTATCTAGATTGTTGTATATTTACCGGGTTAAGTGCCTGAAGTACTTGGAGTACTTGAAGTACTTAAAGTTAATGGTATCTGAGACGTTGTAGATGAAACCTGGTTAATTATGACTAAAAGGACTTATCCCGAAGCTGTTCAAAACTGTGTAAGACAATGCAGGCGTGTTGCCAGAACTGCCCTTGTTGTTGTAACGGTGTTCTGGATCATTTTCGGTATCGCCACGGGCTTTCAGGTTGAAGGCGGTATCGGTGCCACATTCCAAAGCTTTACAAACTTACTGCCCTGGCTTGCCATTATCGTCCTCTGGTTTGTTGCCTGGAGATGGGAGATACTGGGTGGGCTGCTCATCATTGCCTTCAGTATTTTCATGGCCAATTATCTCGGTGTATTTGAAGGAAACTCAACAGAGGGCATGATGATCATCACGCCCCTGGCAATGACAGGGTTCATGTTCGTATTTATCGGGTTCAGGATCTGGTCAGCAATCAGAACGGAAGCGAATCAGTAAAGCCTAGCGTTAAAAGCCGGAAAAATCATAATTACTTTCATCACGCAGGAAATTGCCCACCTCTTTGAATATGCTGTCGAAGGATTTATCGACTTTTTCTGATATTTCAGGGTCCTTGCTTATTGGAAATGGTGATTCATGGCTATATTCGTAAGGAAAATCGAGGCGGTTAACCCATACCCCCGAGTCATAAAAATTTTCCATGATATGTTCTTCCGGAAAAACCCGGTCTTCCTTCATAGCATACACCAGAAGCCGGTCATTAAAACTCTCGAAGCTTGCCTGTCTCAGGCCTTTAAAATATTCCGGCGACAGCATTGCCATGAAGGCTCTTGCAATATTCTTTACGTCCATCACCTTGGCATAGGATTTCAAGGTCTTTCTGCGCCAGCTGTCCTGGTTGAGATAGTAACTACGCAATTGCCCGAAAGCTTGCTGGTCGAGGATATATTTTGAAATGCCATTGATATGGCTGAAAACTGTCCCGCCGGCAAAAAGTACAAAGCGTGATCTGTCAAAGATACCGCCGGGGTTGGCAATCATCAATACCTGTGCTAAAAAAGCTCCGATGGAATACCCAAAGAAGTGGATCTCAGTATCTTCTTTGAATACCGGATGTTTACCGGAGCTTATGTGATTTACCAAATTGAGGAGATCCATTATACTCTGATAACCTGAAAGCGCAAAACGTTCAGGCATATTGTCAAGCCGTTCGCTGATAGCAGCATTTGCAAATGTCGAACATTGCTGGTCCTCATATTTATTTTCCCTGAGATTGCTCAGTCCGCTCATGCTCCTGGGGTTGAGCCAGGCTGATGGTGTACGGTTCATGTGAAAGCTGATAGGAAAAAGGATCACTGCATGCCCGGTCCGCAAAACCAGTTCCCTTGCCCATGGCAGGTACTTATCCCAACTCTTTTCGTTGAGCCCATGCAAAAGGATAATAGCCCTGTTGGTCTGCTTGTATCCTTCCGGAAGAAAAACCGGATAGCGAAAATCAATATTCTCACTGATCTCATTATCGGCAAAGCCGCTGAGAAAATCCCTTTCAACATTCGGCATTTTCGATGAACCCGGCAGGTGCTGTGCATAATCGGAACTGAATGTGAAGGTACGATAATCAATACCTGTGCCTTTCATCTTTTCGTCTTCCTTTTCGAGGGAAAATGCCTTCCCCAATATTTTATGATAATTTGTGTATCCCATTGTGTGCAGTCAATTAATTTTTACAAATTTCAGCAATCACCGTGGCCAATCCAAAAAATAGGTATACGGGGCCGGGCGGGGTGACTAAATCGCATATAGAGGGGCGAAAATCGAAATACAGGGGCAGGATCATGCTTTTACACAACGGCAGGGATCATCAAAAGTCGCCATTTATGCTATCTTTGCATAAAGCAATAATAAATCAACAGCCAGCAATGCAATTTTACGAGAAAGCCATTCCGAAATACCTTAACCGCCCGGGAAACATTGTCAGGCTGATATTGTTCACAGCAATTTTCGCCCTTGTTTTTATCAATGTATATGCGCCATTTGGGACCGGTGTCTATCGCGAAATAAGTGGCATACGGCTTTTTCTGTATTCCAGCTTTGTGATACTCACCGGCATGCTGGTAGTGGTCATCAGCAGGGGCCTGATGTATCTGTACAGCCGTAAAAAAATGCTGAACTACTGGCGATATATCCTCTGGGTAACCGCCGAGATCCTCGTCATGGCCTTTGTATACTCCATATATATCAAGTTCATACTGGCAGATCCGCGTGATTTTATGGAGATTTCCAGGTCCAGCATCAAAATCACCGCCCTGATCATCCTCCTTCCATATACCCTACTCTGGCTTTTCTTTTCCTGGCAGGATAAAGCGGCCAGGGTTCAGGAACTGGAAGATATGGATATCCCTCCATCACGGCCTTCCGGCGGAATGATCCCCTTCAGGGATGAAAAAGGCACGCTAAGGTTATCAGTGATACATGAAGACCTGCTGTACCTCGAAGCTGCCGATAATTATGTATCCGTCCATTACCTGCATCGTGATAAACTGCAAAAATTCATGGTACGAAATTCGATGAGATCCTATGAGGAGCTATTCAAAGACAGCAACATCGTTCGCTGCCACCGCTCCTACATGGTCAACCTCGACAAAGTCGAGATCATCCGCAAGGAAAAAGACGGGCTTCATCTTGAGCTGGACACCGAACCACCCATTTCCCTCCTGGTTTCCAAAACCTATGTTAAGGGTGTGATGGAGATCTTTTCACGTATATCTCCGTTGGACAATTAAACGCTGGGCTAATTTTTAATTTTGAATTTTTAATGCTTAATGGAGTGAGGATTTTCACCGCCTACCACTTACTGCCTAC
>JAGLEK010000609.1 GCA_023145125.1 Bacteroidales bacterium
AAAGATCGAATGGCTCCCTACTTCAGCTGTTGTTTCCATCACATTCAAAACCGATACATGGGTAAAGATACCAATGTGTAAATGGAGCACAAAATTTGTGATCACACCCAGGGAACTATAGCTCTTTCAGCCTCTTCTCAAACCCGTGCTTATTCAGCATAAGCCACATTTTTGTATCTTTACACGTCAATTATTATTGCTTATGGCACTGAAGAATTCAAAATTCATCAACAGGGAGATCAGCTGGCTCGATTTTAATGAAAGAGTCCTGCAGGAAGCAATGGATGAAACCACTCCTCTCATGGACCGCATCAAATTCATGGGTATTTATTCCAATAACCGCGATGAGTTTTTCAGGGTAAGGGTTGCCACACAACGCAGGATGCTGAATTATGAGATAAAGAACGAGATCAGTGGCAAAGATACTGCAGAGGTGCTGGAGGAGATTACCATGATCGTTGAAAAGCAGGAGCTTAATTTCAATAAGACCTGGGAAGATATCAAAGAAAATCTGGAGAAAGAAAAGATCTATCTTCTTGACGAGGATAAACTCACCAAAGAGCAGGGTAAATTCGTACACCGGTTTTTCTCTGATAAAGTCCGGCCCATACTGTTCCCGCTTATGCTTGAGAACTTCAGCAACCTGAATGCCCTCAAGGATGCTACCATTTACCTGGCCATAGACCTGAAAAGCAAAAACAACAAGATCAAGCGGCAGCTTGCACTTATTGCAGTGCCGACAGATAAGATATCAAGATTCATCATCCTCCCCGGGAAAGGTGATAAAAAATATATTATCCTGCTGGATGATGTGATCCGTTACTGTTTGAAAGATATCTTCTCCATCTTTGGTTTCAATTCATATGAGGCTTACACAATTAAGTTCACCCGCGATGCTGAAATGGATATCGACAACGATGTATCAAAGAGCTTCCTCGAGCTGATGAGTGAAAGCATCAAGCAGCGAAAAAAAGGAGCGCCGGTACGCTTTGTATATGATGAAAAGATACCGGAGGTGCTGCTTAAATCATTGATGAAGAAGTTCAACATCTCCAAGCGGGACAATGTGCGTGCCGGGGGCAAATACCATAATTTCAAAGATTTTATGAGTTTTCCCGATATGGGCCGGAAAGACCTCAAATATCCACCTTCGCCCCCGCTTCTGCATAAAGACCTTCCTCCGAACAAAAGCATCATTGGTGTGATCAGGGAAAAGGATATCATGCTGCATTATCCTTACCAGTCATTTCATTATATCATCGACCTCCTGCGTGAAGCCTCCATCGATCCGAATGTGATGGCGATCAAGATGACCTTTTACCGTGCTGCACAAGGCTCGGGCGTGATGAATGCCCTGATAAATGCTGCCCGTAACGGCAAGCAGGTGACCGTTTTCATGGAATTGCAGGCACGTTTCGATGAAGAGGCCAACATCTATTGGACCAACCGCCTGCAGGAAGAAGGAGTGAAGATCATTCAGACTATTCCCGGATTCAAAGTACACAGCAAACTCCTGCAGATCAGACGTAAAGAGAATGGAAAGAATGTATATTATGCCAACATCAGCACAGGTAACTTTAATGAATCTACAGCGAAAGTTTATGCTGACGACAGCCTCCTGACCGGCAATCAGGCCATCACCACCGAGGTGAACAAGGTATTCCACCTGTTTGAGTCTAAATTTATCATGCCCACATTCAAAAATCTTATCGTGGCACCTTTCAACATCAGAACTTTTTTCATGAAGATGCTCGATAATGAAATACAGAATGCTTCTGAAGGAAAGGAAGCCTGGGCCATACTCAAGATGAACAGCATTTCCGACAAAAAGATAGCACGCAAGCTTTACGAAGTTGCCGGTGCAGGAGTGGATCTCAAGATGATCGTAAGGGGCATCTGTATCCTCGATCCCGGCGACCCGGAGATTTACGATGAAATTGAAGCCTTCAGCATCGTCGACAAATACCTGGAGCATTCGAGAGTATTTGTATTTTGCAATGGTGGGGATAATAAGTATTTCATTGCTTCTGCCGACTGGATGCCACGGAACTTTGATCACCGGGTGGAAGTGGTTTGCCCAATCTTAGACAAGGCCATACAGCAGGAGCTGATGGATATGCTGCAGATCCAGTTGAAAGACAACACCCAGACCCGTTACCTCCGCAGGTCTAACATGAACGAATACAGGAAGACTAATGATAGCACGCCGCACCGGGCGCAGTTTGAGATCTACGATTACTTCAAAGCGCTGCTTTGAAAGGGTTGAGGGTTGAGTTAGTGAAAAATGAAAAGTGAGTACTTCTTCTATCCTTGTGCCACGAAGCATTAGCGAAGGGACAATCTATCTCCTTCTCCATCATCCCTAAACCCTAAATCCTAAGCTCTAAATCCCCCGTCCCCCTCACCCCAAGCCTAATTTTCCTCAAAACATACTACCTCTGACTGAATACACGTTTATATAACCAATAAGCGAATAAAAACTAAACAGATGAAAAGGATATATATTTATGCAGTTCTCCTATTGTCAATAATTGCTTGCACCAACAAGTCTGAATCATTTGAATATACAATCAAAGGCAAGGTCATTGGGAAAGATGCAGGTGAAATATGCTTTTTGGAATCGGGGCGAAATGGAGATGATGTAATAATTCAATACAAGAATGGATCATTTGAATATGAAGGAACTTCCTCATGCTTGTATTATTCAGCCCTTGCATTTAATGATGCTGAGGAGGAACTACTTTATGTTTTTGTTGTGGAACCCGGAGACATTGAAGTAATATTACACGAAGATTCCATATTAGTAAAATCTAAAACCATAGTTGGAGAAAATAGCATAGCTGTTTATAAGGCATTAAATACTTATGTAGGTTATATGTATACAGATATGGATATGGAAGCACTACCCGATAGTGTTTTGCACCTGATTCAAGAAAACAGCGATAATTTTGCAGGTATATTTATGTTGAATGCAATGGGCAGATACTGGCCATTACTTGAACTTGATGAACTTGGCACATTTTTAGAAGAAGTTAAAAACCCGATGTTCCGGCAATCGAGAGATTATCGGGAATTATATTCATATTGGTTGGCAAAGAAAGATTCTGTCAATGAGATCAGTCAAAAGGCAGAGAACTTTATATTAACTGATATTGA
>JAGLEK010000061.1 GCA_023145125.1 Bacteroidales bacterium
ATAAAAACTAAGTACAATGGCTAAAGATATCATTTTTGATCTTAAAGCAAGAGATGGCCTGAAGAAAGGTGTCGACGCACTGTCGGATGCCGTAAAAGTTACCCTCGGGCCCAAAGGACGTAATGTCATCATAGAAAAATCATTCGGTTCACCTATCATCACCAAGGATGGTGTTACCGTTGCCAAAGAAATTGAGCTGGAAGACAACGTAGAGAATATGGGTGCACAGATGGTGAAGGAAGTTGCCTCCAAGACCAACGACCTCGCCGGTGACGGCACCACTACCGCTACCGTGCTTGCCCAGTCTATCGTAAACACAGGGCTGAAGAATGTAACTGCCGGTGCCAACCCGATGGACCTCAAGAGGGGCGTTGATAAGGCAGTGATCGCTGTTATTAAAAGCCTGAAATCACAAACCAAGGAGATCGGCGACAATAGCGAAAAGATCGTTCAGGTAGCTTCCGTATCATCCAATAACGACATGGCCATCGGTAAACTCATTGCAGAAGCCATGGGTAAAGTGAAAAAAGAAGGTGTTATCACCATCGAGGAAGCCAAAAGCATCGAAACTTATGTTGATGTTGTGGAAGGCATGCAGTTCGACCGTGGCTACATTTCACCATATTTCGTCACTGACACTGAAAAGATGGAAGCCGTTTTTGAAAACCCGTATATCCTCATCCACGACAAGAAGATCTCCGTGATGAAGGACCTGCTTCCCATTCTCGAAAAAGCAGCACAGAGTGGCAGGGCACTGATCATCATCGCTGAAGATGTTGAAGCCGAAGCACTGGCTACACTCGTGGTGAACAAGATCAGAGGATCCCTCAAAGTTGCTGCCATTAAAGCACCGGGATTCGGCGACAGAAGAAAAGAGATGCTTGAAGATATCGCAGTATTGACAGGCGGTACCGTGATCTCAGAAGAAAAAGGATACAAACTGGAAGATGCTGACATCAGCTATCTCGGCGAAGCCGAAAAGATAACCATCGACAAAGAAAACACCACCATCGTTAGTGGTAAAGGTGAAAAAGATGCCATTGATGCCAGGGTTAAGATGATCAAATCACATATCGAAACTACAGATTCAGAATATGACAGGGAAAAGCTGCAGGAAAGACTTGCCAAGCTGGCAGGTGGTGTAGCTGTAATATATGTTGGCGCTGCCAGCGAGGTAGAGATGAAAGAAAAGAAAGACCGCTGTGACGATGCACTTAACGCAACACGGGCTGCCATCGAAGAAGGTATTATCCCCGGTGGCGGTGTCGCCTACATCAGGGCCATCGATTCTCTCAACGGCATTAAAGCCGTGAACGAAGACGAAGAAACTGGTATTGCAATCATCAAGAGAGCGCTTGAAGAGCCCCTCCGCCAGATCGTGGAAAACGCAGGAATGGAAGGATCAGTGGTAGTACAGAAGGTAAAGGAAGGAAAAGACGACTTTGGTTTCAACGCCAGTACGGAAGTTTATGAAAATCTCCTGAAATCAGGTGTTATCGACCCTACCAAGGTAGCCAGGGTAGCACTGGAGAATGCAGCTTCAATTGCAGGCATGCTTCTTACCACCGAATGTGTGCTCGTAGAACATAAAGACGAAAACGCGGCTCCGATGCCACCGATGCCGGGAGGCATGGGCGGTGGAATGCCGGGAATGATGTAAAAAAAAAAGCCCTTGCGATTGCGAGGGCTTTTTTATTAGGCGATTGTCGATTGTCGATTGGGAGATTTTCGATTGGATATTAGATTTTCGATTTTTGATGTTTTTAGTCTTGTCCAAAATCTTTTCATATCCTTTTTCGTAACTTTACCGTATAAAAGTTGTTATCTCAATCGAAACAACACTCAAAGCCATGAAAAAGCTTATCACTTTTCTTATCATAGCAGCAGCAGGATTATTCGTTTTTGCACAGGAAGAAGAAGTCAGCACGGTTGAGGCCATCCCCGTGGATCCCAACACCGGACTGATCACATTCCAGGAAGTGGTGGAAGAGACCGGAACCAAAACAGAACTTTTCAACCGTGCCAGTGAATGGCTGCATCATTACTTCAAGCAGCCTGTTTACGTTACTGAGGTTCGTGATGCCGCCTCAGGAGTGATCAAGGGCAAGCATCAGTTTGAGCTCATCTTTTACGAAAAGGACGTGAAAAAGACCGCCGGCATGATCAAGTATTACTTCAAGATCGAATGCAAAGATGGCCGCTATCGCTATACTCTCGATCAGTTTGTACTCACGCGCCAGTCACGCTACCCCTGCGAACGCTGGCTCAGCACAGCCCACCGCGACTACAACGAACAATGGCCCCTCTACCTCGAGCAATTGAGGGTCTATTCCATTGACAACTTCGCCGCCTCTCTCAAGGAATATATGGTTCCGAAAGTGA
>JAGLEK010000610.1 GCA_023145125.1 Bacteroidales bacterium
TCAGATAGCAGAAATCAGAAGTTAGAAGTGCATCATCTTCGATGATATTTGTAATCTTTCCGAAAAATAATTTAGGTTTATAAGCTCAAATCAAATACTCTTTTATACCTTAGTAGGGCAATTTACGTATTGAGATGCTTTTACAGCTTGCGTAACTATTATTTAGATAAACTAATTCTTTGTGTCATGAAAAACTTCTTATTATTTTTACTGATTATCAGCGTATTATCAGTATTAAATCCTGCGTATTCCCAGGAATCTATTTCTATGGGTGCCGGATATGCCTATGATGTGTATTATAGTATGGAAGACGGGGTTATTGCTGAGGAAGAGAGGGAAGGCTGGGACATTGGTTTTTATACCATTGCATCAAGCGCCGGGATCATTACCAACGGTGGTATGGAGGTAGAACTATATACCTATCCTAATGGAGATACAACAGCATGGCTGGACATTGATACCAACGGGCTGTCTATGTGGCCCAAACTCTTCAATGGGGAAGATAGCTGGGAGAATGGTGCCTTTAACAGGAATTCGCACGGATACCCGGATGCCGGCTGGGGAATCTATAACATAAGCACAAATGATATTGTTGGTGACTCAATATATATCATCAAACTGGCTGATGGAACATTTAAGCAACTGTGGATAGTTAAAAAAATATCTGCTGAAAATAAATATGTCATCAGGTATGCCAACCTCAACAATTCTTCTGCGAAAGAGAAAACCCTGGATGTGAATAATTTTCTGGGGATGAATTTCGCATATTTCGAATTTGAGTCCGGAACATTGTTTGATAGAGAGCCTGAAACGTATGAATGGGACATACTTTTCACTAAATATCAGGCCATGCTGCCCCAGGGTGTCCCGTTCCCTGTTGTGGGTGTTCTCAACAATGTAAACACACCGGCCAACAGGTTTCATCCCGTAACACTCGATTTTAATGATTGGTTTACACAGCCTTTAGATCCTGCCAAGGCAGTGATTGGTTATAACTGGAAGTGGTTTGACCTGGGATCTTTTCAATGGAATCTTGAAGACTCCCTGCTGTTCTTTGTAAATGGACCAAATGGTAATATTTACAAGATCTACTTTACATTTTATGAAGGTACTTCGACCGGGAATATAGAGTTTGAACAGGAAGTGGTCTCCATGGTCGATATTAGTGATCCTCAGGAAAATATAGCCGGCATACGATTGTTGCCGAACCCGGCGGATAATATGGTGACTGTTACCTGGGGCCACGACCTGAACAGGAATGCCGACATTCGTATTTTTAATATCATCGGAAAGGAAGTCATGTTCAGAAGCCTGGGTGCCGATGCACAATCCCGGGGTGGTATCAGTCTCGACATCAGCTCGCTGCATGAAGGGATGTACATTGTCAGCATTATCTCCGGAGGAACTGTTGTCAACGAAAAACTGGTGGTCAGGTAGAATGCATCGCGCCGGCGGGGAAGATGGGACCTCTATATCACAGTCACTACTTTTCTGAAAATTACCTGCTTATGCGTTGAGATCTTAAAAATATTCAAACCCGGTGAGAGATCACCTGATCCTACTGCAATACTGATCTTATTTGATCCTTTATTCAGAGAACCAATATGTAATAGGCGGTTCATCCTGCCTGTTGCATCAAATGACTCAATCCTGACATTATCAGGACCCTCTGTGATTATTTGAATATTTATCACATCACTAACAGGATTTGGATAAATAAGGATGCTGTTTTCCGGATGTTTATTTTGAGATGTGTAAGTGGGTATTAATGAAACAGAATCAATAAAATCAATACACTCTTTCATTTCATCCGTGAACTCAGGGAAATTAAATACATGACCGATACCCGGGATGGAATTCATAAGGGTAACAGCATTATGAGCAACCAGGCTATCATACATCCTGACATTATTGTTATAGCTGGGATCAATAGTCCCTGAACAAATGCAGCTGGGCATTTCTGAATCAAAATTATAGTATCCCGGAGTTATGCTGGGGATATAAGCGTTGAAGGGGATTATTCCAACAAAATCGTATATTTCATCCAGGCCATATTCGAATGTAGAACGCCCATTGCAAGAGCCTCCGGTCAGGTAAATATAATTTGTATCGATATTCAGAAATTCCCTTGTTGAATCGATACTTACAGTAATAATTGACGGATCGGGAATGGAATAGGAGGGAGGGCCGGTATTATGACAATACGGAGCAACAACAATTGCGTTTATCACATCAGCAAGGTCCCTGAGCAGGTTTCGATAGGTTAAAGCATTATTCTGTTCATTGCCACCGCAGTAATGTAATGCAAGGATCATCTTGCTGGGGGACAATGAATCGTATGATTCCGGAACATAATAAGCAATCAGGCTTTGTTCCCCGTTGAAAGTGATAAATCTGGTAAAACTATCACCCTGAACATCACTATTTGCGGGGCCTTCCTGAGAACAGGCTGTTGTCGAAAGAATTGAAACAATTCCAAGAATAAGGGCAATTGTCTTAATTGTACTTTTTAAACGCATCATATTCTAATTTATGTTTAATAAATCACTAAGAATCATAAAATTAAGCATAAATATCCTTATTTGACAGCGGAACTAACGAATTGCCATTCTCAGTTGATCAGAAAGCAGATTGTCACAACGAATGAAATTTGATCTTAGATGCGACCCCTTGGTCTTACTGGTGTATGCCTCTGGCGCATTCCTGATAATTACATACAAAGATAGTTAATGAAACACTATATTGTATGTTATCTTGTAACCGTTATTAATAAAGTGCGTCAAAATAGTGACCAATGGATAATATGATAATATTGAGTCCTTTATAAGATGTCACTATGAGAAAATTGAAAAAAATCCTCCTCTGGTTCTTTATTTTTATCATATCAATAATCTTTGCAATAATAATTTTTCGAAATGAACTGGTTCTTCAAATAATAAGAATGGAACAATCGGCAAGAATGAAGAAACCGTTCACAATGTTGGAGCTTCCGCAAATCAACGACAGTATATACCTGGCTTTATCAGCCGATTTTGACAGTAATGCGCAAAATCCATATCAATATATTTTAGATGAATTTACTGATCATGATATCATTTTCCTTGGAGAAAATCATAGGATCAGGCATGATTTACTTTTTGTTCAAAAACTTATCCCCTTACTGTACGAAAAAGGAGTGCGAAACATGGGCTTTGAGTTTGCATTAAACAGAGATAGTCTCCTCATAAAAGACGTAATTACTAATAAAAATTTCTTTGATCAGGAAAAGGCCAATCAAATAATATTCAATCTTTCTCCTTTTTGGGGGTTTAAAGAATATATTGATCTGTTCAGAGCTGCCTGGGAGGTAAACAAAAATTTGCCTGATGAAGCTGAAAAATTCATGATATATGGCTTAATGCACGACTTTGACTTCTCTATCATGAAAAAACGATCAGATGAATTTGATGAAGAAATTATGCTGAAAATTCGCAAAGGAGTGGCTGATGGAGATCAATTTATGGCAAATAGCATAATTCGTGATTTTATTAAAAAAGGAAAAAAAACATTAATCTATTGTGGTATTCATCATGCATTTACAGGGTACAAAGGGCATGGGAAAAGAACTGGTGTAATAGTTCAAGATGAAATAGAAGTAAAAACCATGACTATTTCACTTCATTATCCCTGGAATAGCTTGAAAGGATCAGTACACAGAACTGTGTACCCTGCAAATGGATTTATAGATGCATTCATCAGAAAACATAAATCCAGGGATTTCGCTTTTGGGATTAACGTAAATAATACAGCCTTTGGAAACTTATCGGATACTACAAGTGCCTACGCTGATGAAAAAGGCTTAAAACTCTCTGAATTCTGTGATGGTTACATTTACCTGAATTCTTTCAGCATGGCTGAAGGAGTAACAGTTCAGGACAATTTTATTAATGGTAGCAATATTGAATATGCAAGGACCCAATTGCCTAACCCTGAGTTGAGAGATGGAATATTTAAGTTTGTTGGGACTAAAGTTTATAACCAAATTGCAGGTATGGATGCTGATATTAAATATCAATTCCGGCATTTATATTAGCAGCACCTGAGAGCACACTCAGAGAAATTCTGACACCAATCATCACTGAAGCAGTCGAAAATTCGTATCTTGCATATAATAATATAATCCAGGATGAACTCAAAAAACTTTTTACTCAGGCTTGCCGGAACCATTTTCGGGCTGGTTGCCGTTTTTCATTTGTTACGAGTTGTTACTGATGCTACATTTGTGATAGCCGGGTGGTCAATACCGATTTGGATGAATGTGCTGGCTTTTGTTGCTACGGCAATTCTGTGCGTTTTGATGTGGCGGGCAGGGGGTAGGCAGTAGGCGGTAGGCGGTTGACGGTTGACGGTTGAC
>JAGLEK010000611.1 GCA_023145125.1 Bacteroidales bacterium
CAAGGCTGCCATCTGATAATCCAACAAGGCCTGCACCTATATCTGTGAATACGCCTCCGCCTTCATTCTTGTAAATAATGGTAGTGGTAGTGGTTCCGCTGATGCCTGAAACAGCCAGGTCGGCCAATCCGTCGTTATCCATATCACCGAATGCACAAGCTGCTGAAGATACGCCGTTTATTGAAACTGACAGGGGTACAAAAATGTCATTTCCATCATTCCTGAAGAGATGGGCTTCCGCTACAGATGTTTCATTGAGGCCGGTAAAGAAAGCATCCAGGTCGCCGTCATTATCTATATCAGCCCAGGCTGCAGCAGGAACATGGCATACTTCAAAACCCACATCAACCATGGTAAAGGTCTGGGCCCTGAGTACAGCTGCATGGGTAAATAAAATAAGTACAATCAGAAATATTAAAATCCGGGGCATCATATTTATTTTAAGTCAGAATAAGAATGAATATTTAACGTTAATCATAAGTAAGCGACAAAGATAACAAAACTCAGGTTATCAGCTGAAATCAAAGCATATGAAACATCATATATTCTGGATTACTTTTTTTGCCATTGGCATGGCTTTCGTAGAAAGCTCAGTGGTCGTTTACATGCGTGAGCTCTATTATCCCGCCGGCTTTGATTTTCCCCTTCGGGTGATTGACAAGCACATCGCCATTACCGAGATCCTGAGAGAAGCAGCCACCCTGGTCATGTTACTGGGAGTAGCTGTTCTTGCTTCAAAGAAAAAGGCTGAGATCCCGGCATGGTTTATTTACACTTTTGCCATCTGGGATATTTTTTATTATGTCTTTCTAAAGGCCATCCTGAACTGGCCTGAGTCCCTTCTAACCTGGGATATCCTCTTCCTGATCCCGCTTATGTGGACCGGGCCTGTAGTGGCCCCCTTGATCAACTCAGTAACCATGATCATCCTGGCATTGACCATCCTGCATTTTTCACGCAAAGGATATAGGATCTCCATACAATGGAAGGAGTGGATGCTGATCATCATTGGCTGCCTGATAACAATTACTGCCTATACAATGGATTACTTCAATTTTATCTCACCGGAATTCAGCCTGTGGGAAGTTTTTTCATTTTCACGTGGTGATGAACTCATGCAATATTCCGCTAACTATGTGCCTGTATCCTTTAACTGGTATGTATTTGGGGCCGGGGAAATATTATTCCTTATCGTGATATGGGTTTATGCCAGTAGGTTGTTACGACGCAATCCCTGATATATTTTTGTATTTTTGCACTTCAAACGCGATTAAGAAAATGTCAATCATTGCCAAAGAGATAACGAAGATCTACGGAAAACAGAAAGCACTGGATGCGGTTTCACTCGAGATCAGCGCTGGAGAGGTTGTTGGTTTGCTAGGCCCCAATGGAGCCGGGAAGTCGACAATGATGAAGATCATCAGTTGTTTTCTGCCCCCTACATCGGGAGAGGTCAGCGTTGATGGTTTTGATATCTTCGGGCAAGAGATGGAAGTAAAAAAGCGTGTTGGCTATCTGCCTGAGCACAACCCCCTTTACCTCGACATGTACGTAAGGGAATATCTTTCATTTCTAGCCGGGATCCATAAACTAGGGAAAAACAAAAGATCCCGGATCAACAATATTATTGACCTCACAGGCCTGGGACTTGAACAGAACAAAAAGATAGGCGCCTTATCAAAAGGCTACCGGCAGCGCGTCGGGCTTGCACAGGCGCTGCTGCATGACCCATCGGTATTGATCCTTGACGAGCCTACTTCGGGCCTGGATCCAAACCAATTGTTGGAGATACGATCTCTTATTAAAGATATCGGGAAAGAAAAAACTATTTTGCTCTCCACCCATATCATGCAGGAAGTGGAAGCTATCTGCGATCGTGCAGTGATCATCCACATGGGAAAGATCGTGGCCGACGATTCAACCGCAAACCTTTCCAGTCGGACTACAGGCAATGATATCATCAAAATTGAATTCAGCGACACTGTTGAAGCGGAAAGCATTGAAAAAATAATTGGCGTACAAACTGTAAAACACCTTGGAGGTTATACCTGGGAAATTGAAGCATCTCCGGAAAAAGATATCCGTGAAGACATCTTCAATTTTGCCGTAGGGCATAAAATATCCGTTCTCTCCCTGAGCCGTGAACAACAAAGCCTGGAGGAAGTTTTCCAGACGCTGACCAAAACCAACGAACCAAAAGAATAGATAACATTTATTACATTTGCAGGCCTGAAACACACAGGCTTGTTTCAACCAATCGCATTGTTGATTGTTAATTGATTTAATACATACACAAAAGACCAAACATAATTATGGGTTATTTATTTACATCAGAATCAGTATCAGAAGGACATCCCGATAAGGTTGCAGACCAGATATCAGATGCCTTGCTGGACGAATTCCTGCGTCTTGATCCTGAATCCAGGGTAGCGTGTGAAACCCTGGTGACGACAGGACTGGCAGTTTGTGCGGGTGAAGTCAGGACAACAGGATGGATAAATATTGATGATATCGTCAGGAACACCATTCGTGAGATCGGTTATACCAAATCAGCATATAAGTTCGATGCCGACTCCTGTGGTGTCATTTCCACCATTCATGAGCAGTCCGGCGATATCAATATGGGAGTGAACAGGGAAAAGGCAGAAGATCAGGGTGCCGGTGATCAGGGAATGATGTTTGGCTATGCCTGTAACGAGATGGCTAATTATATGCCCATGCCCATTGAGCTGGCGCATATTTTCCTGCAGGAACTGGCTGCTATCAGAAAAGAAGGCAAAGTGATGACCTACCTGCGCCCGGATTCCAAATCACAGATCACTATTGAGTATGATGATGACAGGCATCCCGTCAGGATTGACACGATCGTGATATCCACACAACATGATGATTTTGATGCCGACGATGATAAGATGTTGAAAAAGATCGAAACAGATGTCAGGGAGATACTTATCCCAAGGGTTAAAAACAGCGCTGATATTCCCGAAAAGGCAAAACAAATGTTTAAAGGCGACTTCAAGCTGTATGTGAACCCTACCGGGAAGTTCGTGATCGGCGGACCGCATGGTGACACCGGGCT